>JAGNMH010000081.1 GCA_017991275.1 Acidobacteriota bacterium | reverse complement strand
TCATTGTATTTGTTGCTTTACCAGCGATTGAAAAAGCTCTGAGTATTGTTTGACAACGTTATGCGGCAAATGGCGATCTCTCGCCTTCGCCTGTGCCGAGTCACAAATTTGCGATTGGTTATCAGCCCCAAGTACGGCCAAAATACCACAAGCCAAGTCTTCAGCGTCACCAACGTTTGCCAGATAGCCGTTTTTCATAGTTTCAATCAGGTCTGGAGCTCCACCTGCGTTGAAGGCCACGACCGGGGTTCCGCACATCATTGCTTCGGGGATCATCATAGGGCCAGCGTCTTCGATCGAGGGGCAGACGAAAACGTCCGCAGCCTGATAAGCCAGCGCCAGTGTTATATCGTCGTTTAGCTGGCCGACATATTTTCCCGTGAAAGGCAATTTTGGCATGAGGTAATTCCCGTTGAGGCCAGCGACCAGCAAAAAGATTTTGTCTGGGTCAAAAGCAGATGGAAGAAGACGGGCTTTGGCCAGAGCTTCTAACAATAGTGGCATTCCCTTGCGACGGTCTTCCAGGTAAGTCGCACCAAAGAAAATCACTTTTTTGTCTTTCGGAAGATGCAGCAAGTCACGAGCGACACCTTTATCGAACTGGCGAAAAGTATTCGTGTCTATCGGATATGGGATGAGTTCGCAGCGATGATTGTTGAACAAAGAACTTTGGCTAAGCCGTTCTCTGCCCCAGCTTGTCGGCGCTACAAAACAGATCGGCAGGTCAGCCAGCAACTTTTTCTTTCGCTGCCAGATGATTTGCGAACGATCTTTGGAATGAGACGGGGTTAGTTGTGGACAGTTGCCGCATTCATGCTTGAAGCCTCCGCATCCAAACGAGTAATGACAGCCTCCGGTCATTACCTCCTGGTCGGCCATAACCCAGACAATTGGGCAACTGTAAAAATCATAAAGCCGCCGAACTGCTTTTAAGTCCAACAAACCTGACATCCAATGCAGGCAAATAATTTCGGGCGATGGCGCATGATTGGCTAAAAGGCTTTCAAGGTCGGTCTGTGGCCGAGGGTCAAAATTGAAGGTGTAATTTGCCTTCGGTGACCGGTGACGGAACCAGGGAATCTGTTGCAACCATCGCTCAAATCTGGAAGCCCAGGGTCTAGGCATTGGCGGCGGTGCTTGAATCACTCGATCATCATCAGATTTCTTTATCAGAACAACCATCTGCGACTGATGGCCAGCTTCGCACAAAGCCGAGTGTAGCCGATAAGCCGCCTTTGCCGCCCCGCCGGTTATGTCGTCAGTTGAAAAGTGAAGGATTCGCATTATTGCAGGCCGAGCTTTCTAGCCAATCTTCTAGCAATCCCTTCCAACTCAGGCTTGCGCCAACCTTCCATCACACAGAAATTTTCCTGAATCTGATTGTCTGTTTGGGCGCTGTGAAAGACAAATGGCGGGTGTTTGAGCGGAAACTGCATCCCGTTTGTTTGCATATTGGAAAAGGGTCCTTCGCCAAAAGTGTGGGTCGCGTCATCTCCAAATCCTATGTTTGAAACCAAATTGGTTTCTGGAAAGACGCGAAAGCCGCTGTTGATCCAACAAGCAAGCAACCACTGATAATCCCAGATGTCATCGGCATTGCTGTCGTAAACCTGCTGGAATTTCTCCTGCCAATACAGGCAATGAACCGGATCGGAAAACATCTGTTCAAGGATTTCCGATTCGCGCACGAGCGGCCAAAGTTTCATTTCGTAATCGAAATGCCGCCAGGCCCTGCGCCACGAAGCCCACCCCCAGGAACTGCCGAAACGAGAAAAATGGTAGCTTTGAATCGGAGATATTAACTCGCCTAGAAAATTGACTCCGCCGATCATCATCACCCGCTCATCTTCACGGTAAAGGTCGAGAAGCTCTTCACAGTAAGGGAAAAAAGTCGGATGCGGCAAGCAGTCGTCTTCTAAAATTATTGCTTCTTCGACGGTGTCGAAAACCCAGGTGATACCAGTCGCCGGTCGTAACCCGCATCCAAGATTCGTGTCGGAATAGTTGGTCAAAACTTGGCAATCCCAGTTGACCTGCTTGATGATGGCGCGCGCGGCTTCGCACTTTTCTATATCTTCCGGGCGATCGGCGCGAGGCCCGTCGGCGACGACTAAAAGCTTTTTTGGTTTGGCAATAGAAATGGCTTCCAACACGCGAGCGGTGTTGGCCGGGCGATTGAAGATGATCAGGGCAATTGGTGTCTTCAAACTGAATTCACTGACATTTGAAATTGGAAATTTGAGTGTTGAAAGCTCACCAACATGAAAGCGGCGACGTTACGGTTCAGCTATTTCAGCCAGACCGGCACGTCGCCCAATCATTCAATAAGCCAGCAATTCAACGGCGTGCGGCTTGTTTTTCGCCGTAACCGTAATTGCCGTAAGTGGCCAAATATGAATCGTAACCTTCGCGCTTGATGTCCAGATTGTTCAGCACCACGCCGAAAATTTTGGCTCCAACGCTGCCAAGTTCCTGGCGCGCACGACGGACGATGTCACGAGTGCTGCGTCCTGCCTGCACCACCAGAATCACTCCATCAACCATCGTCGAAAGAATCACGGGGTCGGTGACATTAATCAACGGAGGCGAATCAATAAGAATGTGATCGTACTTTTCGCCAAGCTCTTTTAGCAGCAGACGCATCCTTTCGGAGCTTATCAATTCAGCGGGGTTCGGCGGAATCGGCCCACAAGGAAGCACAGACAGGTTAGGAACCCACAGCTTGTTTATCAACGGATCAATTTCGACCTGGCGCGAAAGAAAAGTTGAAAGCCCTTGCGATTGTCCCATTTTGAAAACTCTATGAACCGTGGGACGACGCAAATCGGCGTCAATCAGTAAAACAGAAGCTCCAAGCTGGGAAAGCGAAATTGCCGTGTTGATCGCGGTGGTTGTCTTTCCTTCACCGGGTTGACCGCTGGTGAACAAAATTGTCTTTGGGGGATTTCCCGCCGCAGACAACAAGACCGAAGTGCGCAACATTCGGTAAGCTTCAACAACTGACGACAACTGATCCAGCGTAACCAGCTTGGTCAACTTACCGTTGCCCGGCGAAACAGCCATCGCCGAATCAGGGTTTGCCCTGACGCTCAGGCCTTGAGACGAATCTTCTCTTTTCTTTTGACCGGACATGGCTTTGGCTGTAATTGTGGCAATAGAAGGAATAACGGCCAGAGTTGGTAACTGGGCGATGCGCTCAATGTCTTCAACGCTTTTGACTGTGTTATCCAGGTACTCCAGGAAAAACGCCAACCCGATTCCGGCAATCAAGCTAACAAAAAGCCCAATCAGGATTGTGCGGAATCGCTGAGGCCCAATCGGCGCGCCGGGTAATTCAGCCGTCTCCACAACTTTTAAGTTCCTGTGCTGTTCGACAAGCTGCAAATCCGCCTGTTTCGTCTTGTTCAGGAATTCAGTGTAAAGATTTCTGGCAGTATCCAGTTCGGCTTGAAGAGTGGCAAATCTAATTCCGGCCTGATTTTGCTGGACTGTTTCAGCCTTGGTCGTTTCCAATGCGCGTTTCAACTCAGCTTCGTTACGCACCGAGCGGTCATAATCGGACTTTAATTTTTCTTCCATCAACCGCTGGTTATCGGCAATTTGCTTTTGCAAGACCTTAATCTTTTGCTCAACTTCAGCGACCTTCGGATTTTCCGGGCCATAGGTGACGTTCAACTGAGATTGTTCAACCTGTAATTCGCCGAGCTTTTGTTTGAGTGCGGCAGTCTTGGAATCGGAAAAAGCTTCAGGAACTTGATTGACGCGCCCGCGCTTTACTTCATCGTAAAGCGATTCATTCAACATTCGCTCCGTCGAGGCTTTCATCACCTGCACATGCATGGCCGACAATTTTTCGGCAGTCAGCGTTTGCTTGCCGTCTGGAGTATCAATGCCGTTGCGCGTGGTGTATTCGCCCAACGCAGCCTCCGCTTGTGAGACTTTGGCTTTCAGTTCGCGCGTTGAACGCTCCAGCCAGTCGGAAGTGCCTGTAAACTTTTCAGTGCGACTATTCCAACTGCGCTTAATAAAGTTATCAACCGCTGTGTTGACGATTGCAGCAGCTAACTCCTTATCCGTGTGCTCGAAAGAGATTTCAAGAATGTTCGACTCAGGCAGCGACTCAACCTTGAGCTTACTTTTCAAAACATTGACGTAAGGCGAGAGATGCTGACTCTCTTCAGGTGTGCGGTCTTGAAGCACAATGGATTGCCCGGCAATCATCGTGTCATCCTGCTGACGCTTATCGTCAAGCGATACCTGCCCCGAAACTCGAGAGGTAATTTCGCGAACAGCATCAGTCACTGATTTTTTCTTCATGCTCTCGATGAATTTAGGATTCTGGTCGAGTTGCAATAGAATCACGACGTCTTCCAGCAACGGGCGGCTGGTGAAGATGATTTTCTTGGTATTCAAACTGTCAGTGTCTTCGAATTGGACTACCTGATCCTTGGCCTTGACGATCATAGGTGAGTCTCTCAACACTTCCATCTTGCTCATAGCACGATAGATTGACGGAGTTCGGAAAACTTCGACAGTAATCAAGATGGTCGCAATCGCGACAATGACGGCAACCAGCCATTTGCGTTTGCGAATGATCCGCATAACTTCGCGCAAATGAAGCCCGCTGGCAGCTTCGTTGCCGTACCCATACCCATACCCATAAGAGCCGCCCAGACGGGGTGTGGCAAATGGTCTCATGATGGCTGTTTCTTCTGGTGTCAGTGGTTTTTCAAGACCTGTTCTTTCGTCTGCCATAAACTTTTTTGCTTCCTCAGCAGTTAAACCGCATTAAATGGGAGAAATACGATTCAGTCGCAACCTAAAAATTTAACGTACTCCAACAGGAACACGCGAAACCACACCCGTTCCCAAAGCCATCAGCAAAGCTCCGGTTACGGATTTCACTGCACTGTTCGGAACGAGAATGATGTCGTTGGGGAAAATAGGCACGTCTTCGACGCCACCCTTGTTTATTACCGCGCCAATGTTGACTGCAATTTCGCTGAATTTTCCTGTCATAGGGTCTTCACGGAAGATGATCCCTTTATCAAGCTTCGCTTTGAAATATGGCCCTTGGGACAATGTAATTGCCTGTCGCAATGTCATACCTTCGCGATATTGATACTGTCCGGGGGAACGAACCTCGCCGGAAACATAGAAAACTTCCGCTGGTGGGATATAAACAACGTCGCCCGGTTGAATCAGCACATTTTGGTCGAATCGGCCTTTCGACAATCCGCCAATTGAGGCACGCTGAAGCTCAAACTCTGTTTCACCCTCGATGGCCATATTGGAACCTTTCGCGTTATCAATAGCCTGTGCCACTTCCGTAGAAGGAGTCTTTTCCGGTTGAGCAGCATTTTTCCCTCTGTTTTCAAGCGCTTCGGGTTTAGCTTTAACCTCGTGAATAACATAAGCAGTAGAGCCATGCTTATCCTGTAATCCGCCAGCAATCGTTATCAACTTAAACAAAGATGGACGCCCCTGAATGATGTACACGCCGGGCGATTTGACCGCTCCTTGAATAAAAAATGTTCGACTGTTGTATTGCTTAACCGACACGAAAACTTTGGGATCTTTCAGATAACGTCCGCGTAAGCCATCTGCAATCATCTTGCCGACCTCATCCGATGTCCTGCCTTCAACCTTGATTGAACCGAGGTAATACATCGGAATGTTACCCGAACTGCTAATTTGAAAATTGCCTGAGAGTTCCGGGGCGTCTTGAATAATCACCTCGATCACATCGCTGGGTGACAGCCTGTAATCCTCATCACCGGCCATTATGACGTCCGGCCCGACGCGCGACCTAACCTGATTGGGATTGTCCACACTTCCCTCTGTGCGACTGTCAGTCCTGTTCTGAGCTGACGAGCCAGTCCGCACAGGCGACTGTCCAAAAACAGAAGAAACTAAAAATGTAGTCAACAAAAGACATCCGATTACTGAATTTCTCACAATTTTACCTCCAACAGTTGATAACGCTCTTCATGTTTAGCGATTCAACTAAAGCGAAATGCTTCCCTCTGTTCTAAACCTAAAGAAGTCGAACCGGCTTTATTTCTCCTAGCAACGCCTTCTGATGTTTGAATGTTAGAAACAATCGCAGTCAGCCCAAGAAAAAGTAAAGCATTAGACGGTAGCTGTAAATTAAAATCAAAGAGGCTATGAACCAAAATTGCAAACATCCCGGCTCCACAGCCTAGTGCCATAACAGACATCACTTCATCGCTATGCTGTATGGCTTGAAAAAGACTTTTGAAAAAGATAAACACAAACCAAATGACGAAAACCCCGCCTAACACACCACAATCGGCAACAATTTGCAGATAATCATTGTGAGCTTGGCTCACAATGACAGTGCCATTGCTTTTACTGTAAAGTGGATAGGCTGTTTCAAATGCCCCTAACCCAACTCCAGTCAGCCAATTTTCCCGAATCATCGCCAAAGTGTCTCGCCAAATCGGCCCACGACTTTCCAGAAAACCGCTTTTTTCTTCGCCGATCCCCCGCAGTTCACTCTGTACTTCCACCTGTCCAATCCGGTTAAGAACATCACCGGCTCCAGCCCAGTAAATGCCAATACCAATTGTCATCGTAATCAAGGTTACAGCTGCGATCCTGGGTAAAATGACGGATTTCCAAACTCCAAGATCAATCCTGCGTGCGCGCTTAATTGCAGGCGTCAAACTAAACAAGACCACAAAGATTAAACTTGCCGCCAAGCTGACCATTCCCCAACGCGAAAGTGAAAGAAAGATAGCAATTCCCATCATTGCCGCTGCAAACCCATAAAAGATTGCAATCTCTTTCTGAACAACCCTGACAAAAATCATCGCAACCGGAATTGGCACAATCATCTCCACAAAGCCCGCAAAATGATTGTGATTGACGAATGAGCCGAAAGGCGAGGTTGGCACCGTGCTGGGTTGAATTATCCAGTAGTACTTGCCGTTCCAAGTAAATTTCTGAATCATCCCAAAGACCGAAAGCGCAAGCCCAAACAGAATCAGAAAGTTCCTGAACCAAAGCAGTTGTTTGCTACCGGCAAAGAAGTTAGCAAAGATCAGAAATACAAAAAATAGAACCAATAAGACTTCCAGGGTCAGGCGCGTTGCTTCGATATCCACTGAAACCGCGAACCTCTTTCCATATTCATCAACCTTATTGAGGCTTTGCAGAAAGCCCCAGATAATCAAAGCAAATATCGGCCAGGCAATCCGTGGAATAACCAATTTCAACTTACGGTCAACAAAGCACTTAATAACCCAGAGCAAAATCAAACCAATTACCAGCACTCCAAAGATCGCAATTGACCACGGCTCAACCGCCCCAAATGCCAATGTCGTAAAAAACAGACCTGCCAACAACCCGATTGAAATCAGATTGCTTATAAAATCGCCAACCCGTTCGTTTCGGACAGAGCGGCGTTCAAGAATTAGCCTGTCTGCTGGCACCAATCAATTCACTCCGTTCACTGTTCCGTCAGCTTGAAATCATCAAACCAGACTGCGCCTTTCGTCGGCTCGTCATAATCTTTTTTAGGAACGCGAACAATTGAAACGTAAGCCATTATATTTTCAGGCGGAGCAGTAAAATCAATTACCAAGTGTTGCCAATCAGTTGAATCGGCAACTATAGGCTCCGAAACCGCCAATGCGCCTTTCTGGTTAAGCAGCGCGATTCGCGGCCCTTCCGGTGTCACCAGGTTTCCAGCTTTTGCAAAACACTCAAGCCGATAGCGGGCGTTTGCTTTAAGAGCCACCAACTGTTGGATCTCGTTTTCCAGTTTGGTCGTGTCTCGCCCAACAAAAAGCAGTTTAAGCGACCTCAATCCACTGTGAGCGACACTCCTATCAAACCCAATTCGCGCGTAATTGCTCGGCTTGATTGTCCAATCGAAGTGCCCAAAATCCTTGGGCGCGCTTTGCTCAAAACCTCCATTCCAAACACTGTTTCCTTCAACGCCTTTTTCGTCAGCCACGCCCAGCCAAAGGTGCCGGGCTTCCAAGCCTCGATTCGACTGAATCAACCAGGAAATAAAAGCTGGAGCGCTTGGTGAAGACAACTTGGTCACCACATCAACGCCAGCAAAAACGCTGATGGCGGCATCTGTCTGAGATTGTTCTGCCAAAAATTGTGCTTCTACAAGTTTGGCGTTTGCATCACCATTAACCAGCGTATTCAGCGCTGCAAGGTCATTGCCCGATGCCAGCCAGATTAGATCAAGAGCCGCAGGTAACAAATCGCTTCTGGTTGCCGTGGCAGCTTGAAAAGCATTCAAAGCCTCGGATTGCCGGCCCTGCCTTAACAAGAGATTCGCCAACATCCAGTTCACCTCACTGTGATTTGGCGCCAGTGTCCGGGCAATCTGAATCGTCCTCACAGCCTCTTCTATATTACCGTCTGCATCCTTTGACAGGGCTAACAGCCGCCAACTCTTATAATCCCAGGGGGACAAATTCACTGCTTGCTGGACGTGTTGTTCAGCAGTTCTCAGCTTTTCAGAATCATTCGCTGCTGTTTCAACTTCAGCCTCTGCCAATCGGAATTGAACGCGAGCAGAAGTGGGAAATCGCTTGGCTGCCGCGCTCAAAACCTCAAGGTTCAGAGCAATCCGACGATCAGCGATGTTTCTGATCAAAAAATGCGAAAAGATAGAGTTTGCAAAAATCAAACAGATCAGCAGCACAAGAACCGCCAATAAGGTGCGGGTAAAAAGATTATTGAGCTTGATTATTACAGTCACGCTCTTAGGGTTCCCTGCTATCTACTGTTGAGTCGTGGTGGGGTAGTCGGAAAGGAAACGTAACGTATTGAAGGAGCAACTTTCGCCAAGTCAAAACGCATTTTTGACCGAGCAATTGAAATTGGGGGAACGGATTTTTTGGCTTATCACCGTTTATTTTTTATTTACATGCTATTTAGGGATTAGTACCGGATGCCTGTGTTTGTGAACTGACCACTGCGCCAGCGACTGCTGTGCCACCTGCTCCAAGCAAAATTGCGGCTAAAGCTCCCGAACCAAGCGCAGTACTCGCGCTTCCTACCTGACTTGTTGCCATTACCGGAACACAACGAACCCCGCGCTGAGTAGCGACTGCCAGAACCGAGGATTCCTTACCGTCAGCGGCGGAAACACCTTCAGGAGTATTGATTGCCACTTTTACACCTGGCGAAGAGCTAACAACAATCTTCCCCATGACAAGATCGCCACTGATCAACCCATCCGAGAACCTCAATACCATCTGAGAGCCGGGCGTCAGTTCAATACGACCAAGCTTGCCAATACTTACTGTCGCACGATTTCCTGATGCACAAGCAACGCTCAATCTTGAGTTGCTGAACACAGTAGTTCCGTTTATGGCCTTCTTATCGTTAATGGTAACGGCACCATTCAGGCTAAGCTGGCCAGCTATCTGATTTTCGATTTTAGGGTTTGCGGCAAAAATAATTGAAGACGGGCTTACGTTTCCAAAAGCGCTCAACGAGAACAGAAGAGCAAAAGTAATCTTTCTTTGAATGCTTGATGACCGATAATTCATGGTTTTCCCCAAGTCCGCTCAAATAAGAGCAATTGAAATTTTTGGGATTTGAGGGGTCGGCAACGGTGCAAAGATTAGCTCAGCCTGCCCATTTTTTCAAACAATTATTTGCAGCGCCAGCATTTACCTCGTCGTTCCCGACTACGCTACCTAAATAACACTTCAATAAACCTGGTAAGCAAGCCTTATTTCCCTAAAATTACAGCTTGTCCCGACACCAAATTTCCTGGGGATACGATTACCGGTAGATCAGCCCCCAAGCCTTCGACAACAACCCAATCTTTTTCCTGGCGGCCAAGGACTACTGTCTTTTCGACAGCCTTTCCGTCTTTTACAGTAAAGACCTTTTGGATGCCGGCAAAAGTCACAATCGCCGAAGCCGGAACCATAACCACATCAGCCGTTGATGTAGTCTGGATTTCCGCCTTGGCAAAAGAGCCTGGGCGAAGTTTACCTTGCTGGTTATCCACTTCCGCTTCGATAATCAGCGTACGGCTCTGTTCCTGAAAAGCCGGACTAATACGCGCCACGTGACCAGAATATTCCTGCCCCTCTTCGCCTTGAACAATGACTCGAACAGATTGGCCAGTGCGAATGCCTTGTGCATCACGCTCAGGGGCTTCAAGTTTTAACCGTAGCGGATGCAAACGAACTATTGTCACAACTGGAGATCCCGCCGCCAGATATTCTCCCAACGAAGCCCGTCTTTCACGAATGGCCCCGTCAAAAGCAGCATAGAGTGATGTTTCAGCCAATTGCTGGCGGGCAAGTGCCAATTCAGATCGGCGTTGCAACAAAACCGCCTGGCGATTACGAACTTCTTCAACGGCATCCTGGTAACGGCTATCTGCGACTTTGTAAGCGGACTCAACTCGATCAAGTTCAGCTTTCGATTGTATGCCCTGCTTAACCAATTGCTTTGTTCTTTCCAGATTCAGTTTTGCCTCTTCCAATAAGGCTGCAACCTGACGGACAAGAGCAGTGTTTTCCGTTTCCACCTGGTCGTTATCACCTTGAGCCTGCAACCCAAGCCTGACACGAGCCTGTTGCAGCGAGGCTTCCGCCTGCTGCAAACGCCCTTTGAAGTCGGTAGTTTCCAGTTGACCTATGAGCTGCCCTTTGCGAACCTGGCTTCCCAAATCAACCTTCAGGTCGTTCAAGCGACCAGCAACCTTAAAACTCAAAGTCGCCTGCTCATCAGCCGCCAAAGTGCCTGGGGCGGAAACTATCTTCGTCAGCCTGCGAGATTCGGAATTCACAGTGTCGACTTGCCTGGGCGGAAGATTGGATGCATTTGCCCCTCCTCTTGGCGATGCCGCGCCTGAGATATCCTTACTGCAACCTGAAAACAGCGCCAGGCAGAAAAAAGACAGAGTGATAACGAATATTTTCAAATGTAGCTTTGTCATCTCAATTTGGTTTTCCTCGGTCAACTGGCCGAGTAGATTGATTCATTTTTGGAATGTGAGCGGGCATTATAGCCTGCAGTTTCAAATCATGCACTTCAACTGAGACAAAGACCAAAACTTCGACACTTTAGTCTTCCCCAGGGCTGTGCAATTATGCCGAAGCTTGGTTTTCAAAATTCACATCTCAAGGATTATTCCAATGAAAAAGAGCATTACAGTCGTGCTTGCGCTGACAGTCTTAGGCTTTTGCTACCGAACCGCGCTTCAGCAAAGCGAAGCCGCAGCTTCACCGACCAAGGCATTGAAGCCATTTATTGAATCAGAGATTATTTTCCCACTCGAGCATTGGCACAATCATGCTTCTTGTATAGTCGAATGCCCGAACGGCGACTTGCTGGTCTGCTGGTTCAACGGATCAGGCGAACGCCAGGCGGACGATGTCAAAGTCGAAGGAGCAAGACTCAAAAAAGGCTCACATCAATGGAGTCCGCGCTTCACAATGGCCGATACACCGGGTTATCCAGACACCAATTGCGCCATGTTCATTGATCCACAGGGGCGTTTGTGGTTGATGTGGCCAACCATTCTAGCCAACGAATGGCACACAGCTTTGATGAAATACAAAATCTCTGACCAGTACCAAACTGTCGGGGCGCCAATTTGGAAAACCAGCGAGGTAATGCATGTAACTCCTGGTCAGGAATTTATTGATGTAGTCAATCGGACAATGGATGAATGGGAGAAACGTTCAAGTCCCTCACCCGAAGCGCCGCGCGAAACTCTATTGGCCTACTCTGCCCGTATTCGCAAAATGGCCGCCGACAAACTTTTGCGTCGAATCGGCTGGATGACCAGAGCGCATCCCTTTGTCCTGAAC
>JAGNMH010000755.1 GCA_017991275.1 Acidobacteriota bacterium | reverse complement strand
ACGCCACACAACCCAACCGGCAAGGTCTTCACGCGAGAAGAGTTACGCTTCATCGCCGATTTGTGCATCGAATTCGACGCGCTGGCTTTGACCGACGAAATTTACGAGCACATTTTGTATCCCGACTCGACACGAGGAATTGAACACGTGGCTATGGCGACGCTGGATGGAATGCGTGACCGCACCGTGACCATTAACAGTTTGTCGAAAACCTATTCGGTGACAGGATGGCGAGTCGGATATGCCATCGCCGCGCCCGATTTGATCAACGGCATTCGACAGGTTCACGACTTTCTGACCGTCGGAGCCGCCGCGCCGCTTCAGGAAGCAGGTGTGTACGCGATGAGTTTGCCGCGAAGTTATTACGACCACCTGCAAACGGATTACCAGCGGCGGCGAGATTTTCTGCTCGGAGTTTTGGAAGAAGTCGGATTCAAATGCTTCAAGCCGGACGGCGCGTATTACATCATCACGGACATTTCGGATTTCGGGTTTGACAACGACGTGAAGTTTACTCAGCACCTGATCAAAGAACTCGGCGTCGCCGTCGTCCCCGGCAGCAGTTTTTACCGCCGTCCTGAACTTGGCGCTCAGCAGGTCAGGTTCTGTTACTGCAAGAAGGACGAAACCCTGCAGGCGGCGGCAGAGCGGTTGAGAAAGCTCCGGTAGCCTTTTGAACTGTTGATCCGACGTGTTCAATTCCTTGTGCGGGTATTGGCTGCGGAATATGATCGCGGTTCCAAGGAGGCTTCGATGATCCCCAACAATGAGGTCATACAAGATTTGGAGTTGCCAGGTGCAGTTGGTTCTTTGCGCCACGATAAAGGCGAATTGGACTGCACGGGAGGAGTTGCCTTGTCGGAATTACTGGTTTCCGGGGGCATTGAACTCAACTTTTTCTTCAGGCTGGCCATAAGACTTTCCGAAATCCTGGCCGAATTGCATCGGCAAAACATCATCCATCGAAACCTGAATCCGCGCGGCATATTGCACAATCCCGCAACAGGAGAAGTCTGGCTGGCCGATTTGAATCTGGCCATAAAAACCGTGGATGAAGTTCAGGATGCGCTCCCGCGCCACCTGCTGAATGGAGTTCTGCCTTACGCTTCGCCGGAAATGACCGGGCGCATGAATCGCGCAATTGATTACCGCACGGATTTTTATTCGCTGGGAGTCACCTTTTATGAAATGCTGACCGGTCGTTTGCCGTTTGATTCTGCCGATGCTCTGGAACTGATTCACTGGCACATCGCCAGAATGCCGATTTCTCCAGCCGACCTTGATCCGAAGATTCCCGAACAGCTTTCCAAGATAGTAATGAAGCTGCTGGCCAAGACGGCTGAAGACCGTTATCAAAGCGCGGCGGGTTTGCGAGCAGACCTTGAAATTTGCGCGCGCGAATGGGAATCGAGCGGACGCATTTCTTCCTTCAACTTAGGTCAGCGAGATGTTTCGGATCGCTTTCTGATTCCGCGCAAACTTTATGGCAGAGAGCGGGATGTCGAAAAACTGGTTGCCGCCTTTGACCGCGCCTGCGATGGGCAGGCGACCATAATGCTGGTTGCGGGTTATTCCGGCATAGGCAAAACTTCGCTGATTCAGGAGCTTTACAAGCCCATCGTTCGCCAGCGCGGATATTTCATCTCTGGCAAATTCGATCAGGTTGCGCGCGGCACTCCGTTCGGCGCGTTGATTCAGGCCTTTCGCGGATTGATCCGGCAATTGCTGGGCGAAAGCGAAGAGCGTCTGAGGTTTTGGCGCGACAGATTGTCAGCGTCGCTGGGCGCCAGCGGCGGCGCATTGGCCGAAGTAATACCGGAAATTGAATTGATCGTCGGCAAACAACAGCCTTTGCCAGCCGTCGGGCCAACGGAAGCCCTGAACCGCTTTCAATCGGTCTTTCAAAATTTTGTCGGAGCCGTGGCTCGGCCTGAGCATCCGTTGGTGGTTTTTCTGGATGATTTGCAGTGGGCTGACGCGGCGACTTTGGGTTTGTTGCTGCCTTTGCTGACCAGCCCAGGTATTCAATCGCTGTTTTTGATGGGCGCATACCGCGACAACGAAGTGGACGCCGCGCATTTGCTGACACGGACTTTGTTGTCTCTTGAATCTTCTGGAGTCGAACTCAGTCGAGTTGATTTGGGGCCGTTGCAATTGCCCGACCTGACGCGCTTCATCGGCGATGCTTTGCATTGCGAATTATCGGAGGCGGCTCCGCTGGCTGGCCTGGTTTGGGAAAAGACCGCCGGAAACCCGTTTTTCGTCATACAGTTTTTGAAAACGCTCAAGCAATCAGGCTTGCTGAAATTCGATTACGAATGTGGTCGCTGGGCTTATCGCATTGACGAAATTGTGGGTGCGGCAATGACGGACAACGTCGTTGATTTAATGACGCAGAAAATTCAGCGCCTGTCTGATGAAACTCAGCGCACTTTGACTCTGGCTTCCTGCATGGGCAATTCATTCGATTCGCAAACGCTGGCCATCGTCAGCGAACGAACGCCAGAAGCTGTTGCCGAAGCTTTGAAGGAAGCGGTTGATGAAGGGCTGATCCTTTTGATTGCGGATTGCGGATTGCGGATTGCGGATTCACTCCCTTCCAATTTGCCTTCCGCTGAAATTACGCACCCCTTAATTCACGATTTACTGACTGACAATCCGCAAACCTCAAGTGACGACCCACTATTTGACAATCCACAATCCCCAATCCGCAATCCGCAATCGTATGCCTTCCTTCATGATCGTGTGCAGCAGGCTGCTCATGCCTTGATCCCCGAAGAGCGGAAACAGATTGTGCATCTGGCTGTGGGGCGATTGCTGCGGCAACCCTCAAACTTGGAAACGACGGATGAAAAGTTGTTTGATGTCGTCCATCATTTGAACTTGGGCAGCAGTTTGATCTCCGAAGAGGCTGAACGACTGGTTCTCGTTCAACTCAATCTGAGCGCGGGTCAAAAGGCAAAATCCTCCACGGCTTACAATGCGGCGCTGGAATACTTGAAATCGGGCGCAAAGCTTCTCAATGAAAGCGAATGGGAGTCGAATTACGAGCTGGCGTTTGCCCTGCATTTGGAAGCCGCCGAATGCCTGAACTTGTGCGGCGATTTCGAGCAGGCCGAATCGGCGTTTGAATCACTGCTCAAGCGCGCAAAAAACCATCTGGATCAAGCCAGAGTTCTAAGTCTGCGGATCGTCC
>JAGNMH010000754.1 GCA_017991275.1 Acidobacteriota bacterium | reverse complement strand
CGCGTCGAGGTCAACAATCAGGTCAGCATTTGCCCACAGCTTTTTCAGTCTCAACCGTCCTCTGCCAAACAGAATTGCCAGATCGGTGTAATAGGTGATCGTCTCGACTGTTTGCTTCGGCGCTCCTTTTCCGCCTTTCTTCTCAGTGGTGACGACCTTGCGCGGAGCTTTGCACCAGATGACCGTTCCGGCTGTCTTCATTCCTCCGGCGGTGTCTTCCTGCGGCGTGACGATGGACAGGTCTTCAACGGTGGAGTCGAAGCAGGCCATCGAAGCGATGACATGCATTGGGTAAGTCGGAGCCTGACTGCTGGTGTAAAGCAAGGTGCTTTTGTGGTAGTAGCGAACCACGCCCGAAATGCACTCAATCCGCAGCGTGTCGCCGCCTTCGGCTGTCCAAACGCCTTGCGAAACGGCTTTGTTAGGCGGGCCGAATTCGTAGATGAAAATCGAATTGGCCGCGTAAGGGTTGATCGTGTTGATTTCGGTCGAAACGTGGATAGCGTAATTGTAGCCAGTGTAATCCAGACTGAAACCGCCGCTGGTCAATCCGAGGAACGACCGGCCAGATGGACTCACGCCGTCCTGATTCTTGAACGTCCACGTAACCGAGAAATCTCCGCTGTCAATTGTCTGCACCGTCCATGCGCCGGAGTCGCCGGTTCCAGAAGCGTCGGTGAAGCAGTTATCGGTTCCGCCATCTGCGTTTTCCAAATTGCCGCTGGCGTTGACTACGGCGTTGGTCAGGTTTGTCCACGTTGCTGCGCGCACGCTCTGGTTTGGAGCCGCGCCGTAAATCTCTGACACCGGCGAGCCTTCGTCTGCGTTTTGGAGATTCAGTTCGCCGGTCTGCTGGCCGCGAGTGACCTTAGGCGGTTTGGGGCCGAAGATTCGTTGGACGGCAAAACTGGCCGCGCTGATGCTGAGCGAGATAATCAGAGCCGTGATGCTGAATGGCTCGGCCTGTTGTAGGTCGTGCGCCCCTGAATGCGATGGCCAGCACAGTCGCAACAGATCGGCAATCAGCGCGCAGAGCAACAGGAATCCTTGCCAGTGTTGTTTTGTGGACGTTTCCATACTCGCCGGGTTGAAGTCGGCGAATCGGAGAGTTTTTGGGTTTTGTGCGGTGGCGAGCCGGATTATAGCACGGCTGAAATTATTTTTGGGTTGACGACGATTTTGCTTTTCTTTTTAACTTAAAGGGTTTATTGTCTCACTTGTCAGTTGATTGAAGAAGCAATAATGCTTCCAATAAATAAAGGGGTCTCAAATGTTCATCATATCTCTGGATCAACAAATTCAACTCTTCAATAATAATCAACTTATCGCGCCCGCCCGCGCGGCCCTTCAATTTCGACTCCGCACGGAGTCCAAACTTAACTACGAGCGGGCTATCAAGCTCGCGTCCATCAATAACCAGAGTGGGTCAGCCCACTACTTTACCAAATCACTCAACCAATCTTATCTGGCCGACATCGTGTCGGCTTCTCTTCGGGCAGTGACGCATTAAACGTCACTGCCGACAAGTGGCGGCGCAACACAGTCCCACAACTTGTCAGTTGATTGAAGTTGAAAACAAACAGGGAGAAAACATGAAAAACAAAGATTTTAGAAATTCGGCAAAGTGGCAATGGGCGAACGATAACAAACAGACCCTTCGGTCGCTTTACAGTTCATTCATCGGCGAAACATATTCTGAAGAAGAGGTTTTGTCTGGCCAGTGCGCGACCTTCTCCGAATTTGTTGACACGATGTGGGCTAACAGCCTGCACCGTGTTTGATTTTTTGCACTGTCAGTTGATTGAAAACGAATGCAACGGAGATCAAATGAACATAGTTAAACAAATCATTGCCTTTCGCTCCCCGCAACACGATGCTGACCTGCCGAACGAGTGGCGGTTTGCAGTCGCCGGTCAGTTGGAGTTTAGCTGGCCAATCGTCAACCCGTCAGGTGAACGGTATGTTGACGGTGCGCATGAAGGCATGGGCGAAATCAGAACGATCACGAAGGCGCAGGCGAATGGCGACAAACGCCAGGTACTGATCAATTGCGCGATTTATACGGCCAAGCAAATCATGCCGAAGTACGGCGAAACCGTGACAGACGCAACCGAGGTGAAAATCAGGTAAGGAATCAAGATGACAGGAACACAAGCCTGGGTCGCAGTAATCATCACGCTTTTCGCACTGGCCACGCTCGGCGTTGGCTTTGCGTTGGCGATAAGCAGGGAGGAATAAGATGGCCAAAACTTACACGATTGACGAATTGATAGCGATGCCTGATGACGAGCTTAACGCGCTGGCTGGAACTGTGATGGGCTGGTCTTGTCCTTCATCAAAAGAACTTAAAAAAGGTGATTGGCCAGGATATGACAAAGGGAATGGCGAGTACCTGCACATGTCCAACTGGCGTCCAGCAGCCAACCGCAGCCAATCCTGCGAATTGCTCGAATGGTTCACGTCGCGCCGGTTTACCGTATCCATTGGGCGTGATCAACGCGGCATCACCGACGTAGGAATATCGCACAGCGATCACAAGACGGTTGGCGCGCATCACGAAGACTGGGCAAGAGCGGAAACCGTTGCAGCAGTTGCTATGTGGTTGGAAATGAAAAAGGAGTTGAGTTAATAATGGCCACCAAAGAACGAATTGAACAGGACATAAAAAACGCGCAGACAGTCGTTGCGTTCGTTGACGATATGATGTTTCTGGTCACGCCGATGCTTGCCGGGTTCGGTTGCGCCGTTGCCGCAATGCTCAGCGACACTCCGACAAAGTGGCTCATTCGCGCTTCGGTCTGGCTGGTAGCTGGGTTGGTGCGTTACTTGGCCGGAAGGAAAGGCTAATGCTCAGATCAAACTCAAGATTACTTAACCCAATGAAGACCAACCACTGCGAGCTTGAAGCCCAGCGGCGCGCGGCTCTGGCAGAGATTGAACGCTCCGGCCAGAATCACGGCTACGGTCACAAATGGCTGGCGCGAGTGGAAGAGGCGATTGCCCGCCGGTCGGAAGGTCATATTCTCTGGCTGCTTCGCGTAGCCGAACGCCGGTTGCTGAGCGGCGAGCCGGAGGTTGATTATTTTCTGGCGAGAGCGGCAGAAGTTGAACGCAAGAGGAATAACCAATGAAGCTATTTTTAGTTATCGCACTGTTACTTCAATTACCAGCGCAAAGTCCAAAGCAAGACGCGCCGCTCAGCCC
>JAGNMH010000753.1 GCA_017991275.1 Acidobacteriota bacterium | reverse complement strand
AATCGCCTTTTCGCGCGACGGCAAATTCATTGTTTCAGGAGAACACGATCACACGGTCAGGATTTACCGACGGCATCGCACGTGGTTTGGATCGAAGGTGGATTGACACTCAGCAAGTTGGCGGCAAAACAGGAATCGTGATGCTGGCGGAGTTCGTCAGCGTCAGCGTGTGCAAATTGTGGCCTTGATTGAAGGCGTTGGCGGTTGCTCGGACGTTGGGGTTTGTAACTATGCCTGCGCCGAAGATGGCTATGTCGGATTGGCTGTAAAGCCTCAGCCAGCCGGTTCTGCCCGAAGGAATGAAAGATTCAAAGCGAGGGCCGGGGCAAGGAAGGCAACTGGTCAGCTCCAAACGAAGCTGGCACCCGCCAGAACGAGACACACTCAGGGCGTTTTCCGCATCGTCGTATAGCAAGCCGGAAATCGTTCCCAGTGTGCTGGCTCCGGTTCTGAAATCTCCGCCCAAACGATTGATAAACACGATGGATTCATTGCCGTCGGCTCGGCTGGAAAGGTTGCTGGCGGCAACGGTGCGCGCAGCTTGACTGTATTTCACTCCGTCGAAGCTGATCATCGCCGAAGTCGCTCCGCCAGCGCAGGCTTGCCAGCCGGGCAAGGCGGCGAAGGCTTGAGCAGGCAAGCTTGCCGCGTGGCCGGACAGGAACTTCACAAACTCAGAGCCAATCAGGAAGTTGAAATTCGCCGGACAGCCAGTGCTATCAGTGGCTACGGCAATCAGGTAACCGGTCGTGCCGGGGTCAATATCCGAAGTCAAAAAGTGAGCCGTCTGTTGAGCCGTCAGGCAAATGAAACTGTCGGCAACCGAGCAGGCTTCGCTGACGAAAAACAAGTGGACGAAGGCGGATCGTGTAGGTTCGACGTTGGTTATCGCAATGCGTGTGTTTTGCGCTTGCGGCGAAGTCGCGCTGGATGTGTAAACCGGAAACGCCAGCACGGAGCCGGCTAATTGGTCACTGGGGGCTGTCGCGGGTGAGATGGGCAAGCCGATTCCTTGATTTACTGTGACTGCAAACGCGCAATTCGCCGTGTTGCCGGAACTGTCTGTCGCCGTGCAGTTGACCCGCGTTGTTCCAACTTGAAAAGCCGAACCTGACGGCGGTATGCACTCGGCTGAAGCCTGGCAATTGTCAGTGACAATTGGCATTGGGTAAGTGACGATTTCAGAAACTCCGTTGGCGGCAGAGACTGTGACGCCGGGCGAACAGGCCATGGTTGGCGGTTGCGTGTCTCGAACTGAAAGCAACATTGTGAACCGCGATGGCGCGTCGGTGTCGCAAATCACAGTGTAATTGCCTACGGGAAACGGCGGGCGGCGGCTGGAAACGCAATGCGTCAAAATACACGGGCTGGGTGAACGCGGCGGATTGAACCCGGTCTGGCAAAGTCCCGGATCGGCGTCGGACACCAACAAGCCAAGTGTGATTGTTGTGCTTACGGTTCCGCGATTGACGCCTCCGTCGGAAATTTGCAGCGTTAGTGTGATAGGCGTTCCAAGCTGTTGAGCCGCTGCCGTGAATGTGAAGTTGCGTCCAGTTGATGGTCCGCCAGCCGACAAACGCCCGTAATCCTGCTGGCCGCTGGGCGAAGTCACACCTCCACTGGCCTGAAGCGTAGCCAAAACTTGCTGGCTGGTGTTCGTGCCGCCGGTGTTTTGCAGAGCGATATTCAACGTGACGGCTTCGCCGGGATCAACCAGGCCATCGGGCATTCGGCAGTCTTCGGCAGTCAGAGTCCAACCAGCGATGACAATTTTTGGCTGAGCAGTTTGCGGGTTTGCGTTACTGCGCTCAATCAGCATCAGGCCAATCAGCAAACTCGGCAAAACGACAAATCGCGCAAAAGAAAATCCAAGTTTGACCGTCGAACTTTTCGACATAGTTTTTCAGGTTCTTAACGGGAAAAAGAACGGCGGGGATTTCGGCAGAACTTACCCTGTCGGCTAATGGGTAATGGCGAATGGGTAATGGATAATTTCCTGAAGTAGGGGTGACCTTGAAAAGGTCATCCCTACTTCAGTTTTACGGGGGCTACAAAGTGATGCCTTCTTCGCTGCGGCCAAGCACGCGGGCGACGATCTTGGCCAGTTCAACCGGTTCGACCGGTTTGGCCAGGTGGCGCTGAAATCCGGCGGCCAGGGCTTTTTCACGGTCAGCCGGACTGGCGAATGCAGTCAAAGCGACGGCAGGTAATTCGCCGCCTTCTTCGGCAGACAAAGCGCGCAATTTACGAATCATGACGTAACCGTCTTCGTCCGGCATGCCAATGTCTGAAACCAGCATGTCGGGTTTCCATTCCGACAACACTTCCAGAGCTTCACGGACAGAGCCTGCGGCGCGGACTTCGGTTCCATACCGAGCCAGCATGACGCTCAAGACTTCGCGGGTGTCGTGTTCGTCGTCAACCACCAGAACTTTGACTCCGCGCAAATTGCCAGAACGAGTTTGAGTTTCCGGCAACGTTTCCGGCCACAGAGAGCCTTCCTCGACTTTGGCTTCCTGAACAGCCAGCGGCAGGGTAATCATAAAATCGGAACCTTGCCCGTCGCCTCGGCTGTAAGCGTAAATCGCTCCGCCGTGCAATTCGACAATGTGTTTGACGATGGCCAAGCCCAAACCCAATCCGCCCTGCTGGCGTTTGGATGAACTGTCTGCCTGGCGAAACCGGTCAAAGATGTGCGGCAGGAATTCCGGATCAATTCCCTGTCCCGTATCGCTGACAATCAACAGAGCCTTGTTTTCCAAACGTTCCAATCGGACTTCGATCAATCCGCCTGCCGGAGTGAATTTGATGGCGTTCGATAGCAGATTCCAAACAACCTGCTTCATACGTTCGTGGTCGCCGACAAAGGGGCCGACCCACGGTTCCATGACGATTTGCATTCTCAGGCTCTTGGCTTCGACCGAAGGACGAACGGCGTCAACTGCTGCGTCAACCACGCTCATCAATTCGACCGGTTTGACCTCAAGACTGAGCTTGCCGGTGGCAATGCGCGAGGCGTCAAGCAAATCACCGACAAGATGGGCCTGTGATTTGGCGTTGCGTTCAATGGTGGTCAACGCGCGTTCGGCGGATGTGCGATCAAGCGAACCTGAGCGCAGCATCTGCGCCCAGCCCAGGATTGCAGTCAGCGGGGCGCGTAGTTCGTGCGAGATCATTGCCAAAAAGTCGTCTTTCAGCCGACTGG
>JAGNMH010000752.1 GCA_017991275.1 Acidobacteriota bacterium | reverse complement strand
GCACTAAGGTCGCCTCTCACCCGTGGCGAAAGAGCCCCCGTATCGTAATGCCCGCTAAACTCCTCGGCGATACCGGCATACTTGGTGAAATTAATGGCGGCTGATGCGTTCCAGCCATGCAGGTCAAGGCCTCCATCGTCATCGTCCGCACGAAGGTATGAATACCCGCCGAATATCTCGGCTTTCGGCGCACTCTGAGCTTGTCCTGCCAAAGGCAAAATGAGCAGAAGCGCCGCCACAAAAAACAACTTGCGCATTGTTTCCTCCTAAATTGGCTTTCCGGTGAATGGCCGTGAGAGCCGGTAATTGGGGGGCGGAATTAAGAAGCTATTGGCTTTATCAGAAAGCTGTTGTTGAAGTTATCAGGTACGGGGTAAGTAATGGGCGGGCGTATGATAAGCGATTAGATTAGGATTGCAACCAGCAATTTTCTTCTGGCTGATTTGCCATCGTTGGTCAAATCAGAGTTGGCTTTGTAAAATGCTGCAGCATCGAAAAAGTGGCGCGATGTTTGACGAATGACATTGCTGAAGATGCGTCAACGGCCAACACTCACAAATTTATGCTCCGATTGATTATCCAAAACAGCACACATTCCGGCCAGCAGCTTTACCTTGATCCGAACAAGTCGAGTTGGATATTGCTAGGGCGAAGTGAGGAAAGCGTTCTTAGATTTGCCGAGCCGAGCGTTTCGACACGACACGCCATCATTTCAACTGAGCGCGGTGAATTTTTTTTGCTGGATCAAGATAGCACCAACGGAACTTTTCTAAACGGTCAGCGCGTTCGCACCTCGAAACTTGCCACCGGAGACGTGATCGAGCTGGGGTCATTCGGGCCGCGATTGCAAGTTGTTATTGACGATGAAGCCTCCAGCTCCGAAAGCAAGGCGGACGCAGAGACACAGCCTCAGTTTGACGACACTGCGCGAGTTCGTTCAGCTCAGACCGTGCAGTGGACGATTCGCGAAGCAGCACAAACCATAGGGCTTTACAATCCACACCACGATTCAGGCGACGTTCCGCCTCCGGTCGGAGTCGCTGCGCTGTCCCTTTTTTGCGCTGTGCTGGGGATCATCGTACTAGCTCTGACTTTTCTGAATTACGGATTATCTGTTTCAATTACGGCAGGGCTGACTGCCTTTATTCCGGCGCTGATTTATCTGGGTATTTTTTTGTGGCTTGATCGTTACGATCCGGAGCCTATTAAGACATTGGCTTTCGCATTTGCCTGGGGAGCCGTAGTGGCGATTTTTGTTTCCAGTATTTTCAATGGAATCTTCAAGCAGGCATTTGGCGATTTTCTGACCGGCGTTATCTCAGCGCCGCTGATTGAAGAAGGCAGTAAAGGTGTCGGAGTTCTGTTGATTGCTGTGCTGTTCAAGCGTGATTTTGACAGCGTGCTGGATGGTATCGTTTACGCAGGGGTCGTCGCACTGGGTTTTGCCACCATGGAAAACGTGGATTATTACGGCGACAGTTTGATGAGCGGCGGCGCGCAAAGTTTGGTCGGAACTTTTATCGTCCGCGGAATCCTTTCACCGTTTTCACATGTGCTTTTCACCTGCATGACCGGCATAGGCTGCGGCATTGCCCGCGAAACTTACAATCCGTTTTTGAAATTTGCAGCTCCTCTGGCTGGTTATGTTCTCGCAATGATGCTGCACGCACTGTGGAATACTTTGGCTTCATTCAGCGAAGGTTTTTTTTGGACAGGTTATCTGGTGCTGGAAATGCCGTTATTTGTTCTGTTCATTTGCGTGATTGTAATGATGGTGCGGCGCGAAGCCCGAATTTTGCACGAAACGCTTTCTGCTGAAGTCGAGCGGGGGTTGATTACTCCTGAGCAACTGGAAATTGTTATCTCTGTCTTTCGTCGCAGTCGGTGGGTGTTTTCGGCGCTGGGGGATAACAAACTTTTCAATGCTCGCCGCCAATATCTGCGAAGCGTCGCCAAGCTTGGTTTGTGTCATTGGCATAATTCACGCGCGATTGCGGCCCGCGGAAAGACCGGCAGCTTTTCAGTTACACCGCTACTTCAAGCTGAGATTTTCGGTTTGCGCGACCAAATAGAATGACAGGAAACCAGAAGGGAAAATTAGTAATTATGACCGCATTAGTAAAAGCAGTTCTTCCACCCGGACCAAAACCGCTTATTCCAGCCATCAATTTAATCAGGCTTCGGCGCAACCCGATCAAATTTTTGACTCAATTGACCGAAGAGTATGGCGAAGTTGTCTACTTCAAACTCGGCCCGCAGCCGGTTTTTCTGATCAACAATCCAGACCACATACGCGATGTGCTGATTACACACAACAGGCAATTCATGAAAGGCGAAGGTTTGCAGCGCGCCAAACGATTGCTTGGTGAAGGCCTGTTGACCAGTGAAGGCGAGTTTCATTTACGCCAACGGCGACTGGCACAACCGGCTTTTCACCGCCAGCGAATTGCCGGTTACGCCTCCACGATGATCGAATATTCCGAGCGTTTGAGTGACGGCTGGCAGCCAGGCGAAGAACGCGACATCGCCAGAGAGATGATGAAACTGACGCTGGCTATTGCTGGGAAAACGCTTTTCGACGCCGATGTCGAAACAGAGGCGGACGAAATCGGCGACGCGCTCAGTAAGACAATGGAGATGTTCAATTACCTGACATTGCCGTTTTTTCAAGTTCTGGAACGGTTGCCAATTCCGGCGATGCAGCGATTTAGAGTGGCGCGCAAACGGCTGGATGAAACTGTTTTTCGAATAATCCGCGAACGGCGAGAAAGCGGCGAAGATCGTGGCGATTTGCTTTCGATGTTGATGCAGGCGCGCGATACGGAAGGCGACGGATCAGGTATGACCGATCAACAACTGCGCGACGAAGCAATGACAATCTTTCTGGCCGGTCACGAAACCACGGCCAACGCGCTGACTTGGACGTGGTACCTGCTTTCGCAAAACCCGGAAGCCGAAGCTAGGTTTCACGCCGAAATTGACGAAGTGTTAAGTGGGCAAGCTGCTACTGCGGAACATTATCCCCGGCTGCGTTATACCGAAATGGTTTTTGCCGAAGCAATGCGAATGTATCCACCCGCCTGGGTTATTGGCCGCCGAGTCTTGAACGATTACCAGCTCAACGGTTATCACGTGCCGGATCGTTCGATCATTCTGATGAGCCAATACGTCGCTCATCACAACCCCAAATACTTCCCGGAACCTGAC
>JAGNMH010000751.1 GCA_017991275.1 Acidobacteriota bacterium | reverse complement strand
ATCGTCTGGCCAAACTGTTTGCGCTCTTTGGTGTAGGCAATCGCGGCTTCATAAGCTCCGCAAGCCAGTCCCAGCATCTGAGCGCCGATGCCTATGCGGCCTTCGTTCAAGGTTTCAATTGCGATCTTGTAACCTTTGCCGACTTCGCCCAGCACGTTTTCTTTCGGAACCCGGCAATTGTCGAACAGCAGTTCGCAAGTCGAAGAAGCGCGAATGCCCAGCTTGTCTTCTTTCTTGCCGACGGCGAAACCTTCAAAACCTTTTTCGACTACAAAGGCCGTAATGCCTTTGTAACCTTTCGACGGATCGAGATTGGCGAAGACGATGAAGATTCCGGCTTCGTTGCCGTTGGTGATCCACATCTTGCGACCGTTCAGCAAGTAATGATCGCCCTTGTCTTCGGCGCGGGTTTGCATGGCGAAGGCGTCTGAGCCTGATCCGGCTTCGCTCAGACAATAAGCGCCAACCGTATCAGTCGCCAGGCGTGTGATGTACTTTTTCTTCAGGGCTTCAGTGCCGTAATTCAAAAAGGCGTTGATCGTCAGCGTGTTGTTCACGTCCACCATGACGCTCAGGCTGGCGTCCACGCGGGCCAGTTCTTCAATCGCCAGACAAGCCATGAAAAACGACCCGCCCGACCCGCCATATTCTTCGCCGGGTTCGATGCCCATCAACCCAAGCTCAAAACATTTGGCGATGATTTCCGGGCGCATTTTCTGTTTTTCGTCCATTTCGCGGACGTAAGGTTTGACTTCGGCTTCGGCGAATTCGCGTACGCTGGCGGCAAACAATCGCTCTTCATCGGATAAAACGGTCAACGGTTGAGCAGCAATCTGCTCTAATGCTTGTTGTGCTTGTGCCATGTGACTCTCCTGTCGAATGGGCGCGGTGTCCGCGCGTAAAGTTTGAAGGCAAATGATTTGGTTTGATTCCGGGCGGCATCTTACTCTGCGCGGTTTTGCTTTGCCAAACTTTGACGAATAAGAAAGAATTTTTCAGACGTTCTGTTAATACCTTCACCCGGAGTCCGTTTATGTCAGTGGAAAAAGACGAAAAGGAGGTCAACGTGCCAGTAAACGCCATTCAATTAAAAGTAATTCCGGGCGGTAAGGCGGAAAACGTCACAGAAATGTCTGCCAGCCAGGTTTCGGGCAGTCAGATTTCGGCGGGCGAGTTGGAGTCGCTCTTTCGTGAACATCACGACCGAGTGTTTCGAGCCGCTTACCGAATCACGGGCAGCGTGGTGGACGCCGAAGATGTTTTGCAAACCGTCTTCCTGCGGCTTTCGCGGCGAAGCGTCAAAGAGAAAATAAACTTGGAGCCGAGTCCGTCCAGTTATTTACACCGCGCTGCTATCAACGCTTCATTGGATTTGATGCGCCAGCGCGGACGAACCGATTCAGTCTCAATTGACGATGTCGCCTATGGGTTGTCGGCCAATTCAAAACTGAACCCGGAAACGCAACGCGCATCCAGCGAACTCCGCTCTAAAGTTCGCGCGGCTATTTCCAAGCTCGGCGAAAAATCAGCCGAAATGTTCGTGCTGAAATACTTCGAAGGTTACGGCAACAACGAAATCGCCGAACAGATGGGAACATCGGCAATGGTCGTAGGCGTGTTGCTGCACCGCGCACGGGCAAGAGTCAAAAAAGAAATGGGAGATTTTTTGGAGGGAGGCAAAGCTTAAAGCAAGCCAAAAGGAGAAGTTATGAAACATACAGACAGAGAGCTAAACACAATTCTTGACGACACAACGGCGGAAATCCGCAGTGAAAAGCTGGATTCGGCAGTCGTTGCCGGAGCAGCCCAGCGAGTAATGATGCGGCTGGCTGGTGAACAGATTGCCGCCGAAACCGGAATCGCTCCGGTTGAACATATTCGCAGTTGCGACGATTTCAGATTGCTGATTCCGTCTTATCTGCAAGGCCAGCTTTCCAGTGCGCGCACCATGCTGCTGGAAGACCACACACGCGAATGTTTGCCCTGCCGCAAAGCTTTGAAAGAAGCACGACATGGCAGCCAATCGTCGTGGCAGCTTGATAAGCAAAAAGCCAAGGTTACTGCTTCAAATCGCAGAATGACCACGATGCGCTGGGCAATTGCGGCAGCTTTGGTGATTGGTTTTGGCATGTTCGCGTGGCCTTCGGCACAGCGATTCGTCAATTCGTTCCGCACGCTGAACGCCATTGTCGAAGCAGCCAACGGCAACGTTTATCGCGTCACTGAAACCACGACTCAGGCGCTGAAACCGGGTGAACAGATCAAACGCGGCGAGCGCATTCGCACGGCCAAGAATTCCGCAGCCATTGTCAAACTGGCCGATGGTTCGCTGATCGAAATGCGCGAACGTTCGGAGTTTTCAGTCACCAACGGTTCCAGCGGAACCACCATCAACCTGGATCGCGGGCAGGTCATTGTTGAAGCCGCCAAACAGCGCGACGGCAAATTGTTCGTCGCCACAGATGATTCGCTGGTTTCAGTTACCGGTACGATCTTTTCGGTCAATAACGGAACCAAAGGCGCTCGCGTGTCCGTCATCGAAGGCGAAGTCCACGTTGACCACGCCGGCAAAGACAACGTTCTGCACCCCGGTGACCAGATCACCACGCACGAAAGCGTCGAAAAGATTCCGGTCAAAAACGAAATTGCCTGGAGCCGCAAGGCCGACGAGTATGTCAAACAGCTTGACGCGGTTCGCTCACAGATTGACCAGTTTGTGGCAATGCCGGGCAACCGTTACTCGACGCGGTTGTTGGATTTGATGCCTGAAAATACTGTGCTTTACGTGGCGATTCCGAACATCAGCGAAACGTTGGCTCAGGCCAACCAGATTCTTCAGGAAAGCCTGTCCAGAAACCCTGAGTTGAACGAGTGGTACGCCAAAGAACAAAACCAATCGCGTGGCCGTCACGGACTGAATCAGGCGATTGAAATTGCTCAGGAATTTGGCAGCTATCTGGGCGATGAGATTGCGGTCGCGGCAACCAGTAAAGCCAACGGCAGCGAACCCGACGAGCCGATTATTTTGGCCGAAGTCAAAGATGGCGACTCATTCCGCAGCTTCCTGCAAAACAAAACCGCTCAGTTGGCTCAATTGAAAGGCGCGAAAGACGGTTTGCAGATCATTGATGAACCGATGGCTGTTAACGGAAACGGCAAAGGTCTTTACGTTTGGATCACTCAGGGGTTGGTTGTCGCTTCGCCGCGTATCGAATCG
>JAGNMH010000749.1 GCA_017991275.1 Acidobacteriota bacterium | reverse complement strand
AAAGATTGCCGTTTCATCATTGCCCCTCCTTGATTGGGTTGTTGGGATCGTACAGCAGCGTGACAGATTGCTCAGAGCCTGTGGCGACGGTTATTCGTTTTTTGGTCAGGGTTTGCCTTGTTCGTTTGCCATCGGGATTTGGCGCGTAACTCATCAACCATAATTCGTATTCGCCGGTGGGCAGATCGCTTAAAGTAAAGCGGCCTTTTTCATCAACCGAACCAGAGAATGACACACCGGTTTTGTTGCCAACCAAAGTCGCCTGGACGGACAGAAATTCGCTGGGGAGTTGCTGGTTGCTGACGGCTTGAACCTGACCGCGAATGACGCCTGAACCTGCCGCAAAAACCAATCGAACATCTGTCACCTTTTCGCCTTTGGCAATTTTGAAAGATTCGCCAACTTCAGCGCCGCCGCGTTCGACTCGCATAAAACAAAGAGAACGCTCTCTGAAATTGTACGACTGAATGCTCACATTGCCCGGAGCGACTCCGGTCAGCAGAAAAGAGCCGTCGGCTTTGAGCGTTGTTTGATGGTTTGACCCTGACTGACCGGTTTGCGCTTCGCCACTGTCAGGTTCGGAGTAGGCAAAAATTGTTGTTTGAGCCAGCTTTGACTTCGCCGCCGGATCGTTTGAATCTTCAATGACACCAACGCCACTGATTGTGCCGCCGCGCAACGCTTTGATTTCCACGCCGGAAACGTCGCCATCCGTAATTTCAAAGCTTGCTGGTTCGTTATAAAAATCAGTCGTTTCCATCCAACCGGATTGGATCATTGCTCCATATTTTCCCGGTTTCAGTCCGGTGATGCGGAAATTTCCAAGCTTGTCGGTTGTGCCAGAACCGCCGCCGTCGTTTCCTGTGTCTTGTCCTTCGATGGCCAACATGCTGCAACTAACATCAACATTCGGAACCGGCTTTCCGGTTTCGGATTCGGTGACGCGGCCAATGGCGACAAAGGTTTTGCCGGACGCGCCCAGCCGTATGTTGATTCCGGTGACTTCTTCGCCAGCTTTGACCGTAATGATTTTGGCTTGGCTGTCGGTTGTGGCGTCTGGGTAAAAGGTTAGCGTGTGTTTGCCTGAAGACCGGTGGGTATCGCCGCCTGCTCCGATGATGTAATTGCCGGGAGTCAATCCGTAAATTCGATAAACGCCACGATCATCGGTCATCTTTTCGTTGAATCTGCCGGGATTTCGCTGAATTTGCGGGGGAGCGTTGGGAATAGCGATGACCGAAAAGAACTGGACAGACTGAGAAATGATTGGGCGATTTTCTGCGTCCGTGATTTGGCCGGTGATGACTCCGCCGCGAACCAATGTGAAATCCACGTTTTCGCGCGATTCGCCAGAATCCAGCGTGACGGTTTTCGACTTGTTGTCCTGACTGCCATTGACTGAGACAAAAGCGTTTGACGAAGCGCTAACTGAGTATTTGCCGCCGGGCAAATTCATAAAACGGTACCTGCCCTCGGCGTCGGTTTTGGCGCTGAATGTTGTTTTAGCAATCGAACCGTCGGCGGATTGGCGAATCAAGGCAGATGAGTCTTTATCGGTTGGAATTTCAGCAACGTTTACTTGCACGTTGACCGACGGTTGGCCATTGATGACGACTCGACCCTGAATCGAACAATTGCGCGGACGCAAATCTCGTTGCAACTCCGACTGGCGAGTTTGCGCTGAAACCAGGGCAGAGAGGAACGCTGCAAGAATGAATAGCCAGAAGCATCGGGCAAAGGAATTAGGCTGCATAGTTGGCTCCTTTGAAATCGTTCTGCTATGAAAACTGCTTGCTTAAGCGTTCGGTACTGTACCGCGCGCTTAAGCAAGCGGTGCTTACAAATTGCAACTGACCGTTCAGCGAATCTGCGAATAAGCAGTTGGCCTCAGAAACGACGAGTGTATGTTAGACACTGCTTCAGGATCAGTCCAGCCGGGTTTGGTTTTGACTCGCGCCCAATCGGGATTAACTCTGAAGGCGTCCCAGGTTTTGTCTCTCGCCGCCATGTTTTCGTAACCCAGCATATAAGTCAGCGAAGGCAGCCGAGTGCCAATAATGCCTTCGCCAAAAAAGACCGGTAGCATTCCGCAGGCTCGGAAAATTTTGATCTCTTCCTGATTGAACATTTCGACTTTGTTTCGCAACGTGAAGGCATTGCGCGATTCATAGGTGCGAAGCTCAAACAAACGCGCAGGTTGTTTGTCGGCTTGTGCAGGTGGCAGTTCGACTTTTGGGTGCGAGTCGAAGGCTTTGAGCACTGACGATTCATAACGCACGTAAGGCATGTCGCTGGCGGTTTCAAACGTTCGCCAAGCGGTCAGGAATTCTTTGTCGTTGCTGGCGGTCATCGTGGATTGCATCTCGGCCAGTGATTTGTAATCAATCAGCAAAATCAGCGACGGAGTAATTTGCCCGGCCACGACGTTGAAGCATCCGATCGGCCCAACGCCCAATTTTTGCATGCGCGGCAGGAAGTGGCCTTGGAAGAAGTCGTTGATCTTGGCTGGTTGAATGTCGTTTCGCAGTTGGTAAGTTCTGAGTTCATAAAAGTGGTTGGCTTCGGCGGCGGCGCTGAAGCCATAGACTTCAGAAGTTCCGGCGATGCCCGCAGCCAGGCCTGTTTTCAAAACGTTTCGGCGGTTCATTCGATCTCCTTGAGTTTGTAGTCCCGCCTTCAGGCGGAAAGCCATGCGCCGACTTTAGGCGACATAATTTTAAGTGATGACTTCACAGGTTTGCTTGAATGCGCCCCTGTGCCGCCTGAAGGCGGGACTACATGCTTTTGTGAAATGGTTTTTGACAGGCGGAGTATTGTCTTTCCACGGCGCTTGTTCAAGAATCCGCCGACGAGTCTGACCTTAAATCTTCAATCAAAAGGAACAATAACGAATGATTCAGGAATCATGGGCTGACCGCTTTGCGCGAGTGATGGGAAGAATTGTGCCTGACGCCATTACCGCTGCGATTTTTTTGCTGGTGGCGTTGTTTGGCGCAAGCCTGGCCGTCGGCAATTCTTTTTCGACGACTATGGACGCCTGGTATCGCGGGCTGTGGATGTTGTTGCCGTTCACGATGCAGATGACGCTGATCATCACGCTGAGTTCGGTGGTTGGGCAGTCGCCGCTTTTCAGAAGAATGGTTGCTGCGCTGGCTCGTATGCCGAAAACAACCAATCAAGTTGTCATCGGCGCGGTTTTACTGAACGGCGCACTTTCGTATTTTTACTGGGGC
>JAGNMH010000750.1 GCA_017991275.1 Acidobacteriota bacterium | reverse complement strand
TCGTCTATCTGAAATTGCCGCAGAATGATGAACTGAAAAAAGCCCAAGCGGCTTTGGACAATGCACAAGGTCAGGCAAGGTTTGCCGCTCAGCAAAACCTCAATTACTTGCAGGCAAAATACGCGGCAATCGTCTTGCACGATTTGGCGAGCAAGCAGGAAGTTGAGTTGCCGACAAACGGTTTGCTGAAAACTTCGCTGGTGTTCGGCGCGGACGAAAGCACTGTTTACTTCACCGGAGCGCGCGAAGGTGAAACGTCGCGCAACGACATTTACGCCGTCAAACCGTCGGCGCAAGCTGCCGCCGTTACCAGCGGCGAAGGATTCAAAATCCAGCCGTCGTTTGACGCTTCGGGCAAGCTATTGATTTACGCGATTCCGCTTTCCAATCCCTTTCCGCCGTTACGACCGACGGATAATTCTGCTCAGCCCAATCAGGCCGGAGGACAAAGGCCGCAAGGCGGAGGCGGGCCAGGCGCGAATTTCGCGGCCAACAAATTCGGACTCGTGGACATCGCCAGTCATAAAGCAACGATCATCAACGGCACCGCGCTGACTCCGGCGGCGGACGGTTCAGCGGTTGCGTATCTAGTTCGGTCAGGGCAGGAAAACAGTTTGATTTTGCAAGCCATCGGCGGCGAAGCGGCAACGTTGCTGAAAACTACCGACCGATTGGATTCGCCCGGGTTTTCGCCGGACGGTCAACGGCTGGTGTATTCCAGGATGACGCGAACCGATTGGGAGATTTTCGCCATCGGGCGTGACGGCAAAAACGAAACCCGGCTGACGCGAGAAATTCAGCACGACATCTTGCCGCGTTTTCTGACCAACGATCGCGCGCTGGGAATGATCGGCGAACCTCGCCATCGCCGAGCCTATCTTTACGATTTGACCAACGGGACTCGCATTCAGCTTTTCCATAACAACACGGTGCGAACAATTTCGCCGGAATACGTCTGGCAACCCAGCGCCGACGGATCGAAGCTGTTGATTCAAGCCGACCGCGACGGCGACACGGTTTCGCCCGAACGCGGAGTTTACGTCGTTGATCTGAACCGCAAGGTGACGAAGGCTGATTTGATCGCTCGGTTGGAAAAACAACTTGCTTCGGAAACCGCGTTGATGGCGGAAGGCCAGCGCATCTTTGCGCCCATCGCCGCTGAAGTTCGTCGCGTTGTGGAAACGGCTTCGGTCAATCAAGCCTATGAACACGAAAAAACTCTGTTTGATTTTGACTCCAAGCACATCAGCAAACCCGGCAACAAACTGGCGGCAGATTATTTGCTGTCGGCTTACAAATCGTTCGGATACGACGCGGAGCAACAATGCTTTGAAAACCGTGCGGCGCTGGGAGGCAAAACCTGCAACGTCATCGCGATGCTAAAGGGCACGGAAAACCCCGAACTGGTTTATATCGTTGGCAGCCATTTCGATTCGGTTCCAGTTGGTCCCGGAGCGGACGACGACACTTCGGGAACAACTGCGCTGCTGGAAGCTGCGCGAATGCTGGCCAAACATCCGCAAGCCGCGACAATCATTTTTGCTTCGTACACTGGCGAAGAAGCCGGCTTGCTGGGCAGCCGCGAATTCGTCCGCGTTGCCCAAGCCAACAAAATGAAAATTGTCGGCGTGCTGAACAACGACATGATCGGTTGGGCAAACGACAATCGAATGGACAACACGATCCGTTTTTCCAACGACGGCATACGCGACATTCAACACGCGGCGGCTATGCAATTCACGCGGCTGATTACGTATGACGCTCGCTGGCATCGCGGAACCGACGCGACGGCTTTCTTTGAAGCGTACGGCGACATTGTCGGCGGCATCGGTTCGTATCCGGTGCTGGGCAATCCGAACTATCACCAGCCGACGGATTTGCTGGAAACGATCAACCATCAACAGGTGGTCGAAACCGGCAAGGCGACAGCGGCTACGTTGATGATGCTGGCTTCCAGTCCCGCGCGGCTGAAGGATTTGAAGGTGGAAAGTTACGACGGCGCGACAGCAGAACTGTCGTGGGCAGCTTCGCCGGAAAAAAGCGTGCGCGGTTATCTGGTCAGTTACGCCGGAGCAAAATTGCCGATCAGAGTCAGCACGCCGCGTGTCACTTTGAAAAACATCCAGCCCGGAACCGTCGTCAGCGTCAAAGCCGTCAATGCGCGCGGATTGGAAGGCTGGGATTGGTCGCGCATTGCAGTAAAAGCGAAGTAACTGTTCTGAATCTTCGCCGCACTAGCGGCGGGTGAATTTAGCCGTGGGCTTTCAACCCACGGAAAGCGAGGCATTGATGATCACGTCGCGTCAGCGACGTCTGAATTCAGCCATCGCTTACAAAACAAAGTTGATCCCAAAATCATAAGGAGAACATTCAGATGTTTACTCGTCGTTTTATGAAACCGCTGGCGTTGGTGTTGGCGCTTTCTCTGTTACCGGGTTCAATTCCGGCTCAGACCGCCAAAACCTCCAAAGCCACTGTCCAAACCGAAGACCTGAAAAAATGGCTGACTTATCTTTCTTCCGATGAACTGGAAGGCCGCGCGACTTTCTCAGAGGGCTTGGGAATTGCCGCCGCGTACATTGCTGAACAATTGCGCGGCATGGGCGTCAAACCCGGCGGCGACAACGGTTCTTACTTTCAGCGCGTACGAGTGGTCGGAGTCAAGAGCACAAACCGCTCTACGCTAACCGTCAGCGTCAATGGTCAGACGCGCACTTTCAAAGACGGCGAAGGAATCGTCTTTCCGAAAAACGTCGGCGGCAAACGCAGCTTCACCGTGGATCAAGTCGAGTTCATGGGTTACGGCCTGGACGCGCCGTTGGCTAATCACAACGATTACGCGGGCAAAGAAGTGAAAGGCAAAGCCGTGGTTTATCTGGGCGGTGCAGGGCCGAAAGGGCTAAGTCAGGAATACCGCCGCGCACTGGGCGGACGCGCCCGGTACGCCACCGATCAGCGTCAAGCATTGGCAAGCATCGGCCCTGTTGTCACCGGCGGAGGATTTCGCGGAGGTGGCGGCAGACCCGGCGGCGCTGCTGCCGGTGTTCAACCGGATTTCACGACGACGCAGCGTTTGGACAATCCGACTGCTCCAAACGTCACCGCGCAAGACGAACTGTTTGAGTTTCTGTTCAGCAATGCCAGCGTCAAATACTCTGAGTTGAAAGACAAAGCCGCGAAGCAGGAACCGCTGCCCAGCTTTACCTTGAGCGGCGTTAAGCTGACTTTCGACC
>JAGNMH010000748.1 GCA_017991275.1 Acidobacteriota bacterium | reverse complement strand
CTGCCTTTTTTTCTGATCCGCGTTCAACATATCGAATGCCAGTTGCCGCGCTTCGTCACGTTTGCCGTTTCGCAACAACTGAATCGCCTCCGATTCAGCAAAGGCGTGAAGCAACTGCCGCCGCTGCTCGAAATCGGGAATCAGCCGTTTGGCTTCGGCTCGCATTTCGGCGGCGACTTCCAACAGTTCGCCGTACTCTTCGCCGATTAATTCGCCAATTTCGCGCTTGACTCGCTGAGCCACAGAAGGACTGCCGCCGCCAGACGAAACGCTGATCTGAATGCCTCCGCGAGTAATCAAAGCCGGAGTAATGAAATTGCAGAGCGCCGTCTGATCCACCACGTTGCACAGCAAACCGCGCTCGGCAGCAGCCTTTGCCACGGCCTCATTAACTGCTTGATCGTCTGTCGCGCTGATTACAAGCCAAACAGCATCCGGATCGTTTTCGGCCAAGTCACTTTCAGCAAAAACGCCTTGCCGCCAGATGACCTTTCCCTGCTCTGCCAGTTCACTCAGTGATTCGGTCAAATCGGGGCTAACGATGTGAACTGTCGCTCCTGCTTCAACAAGCTGACGGGCTTTGCCTTCGGCAATAACTCCGCCGCCAACTACTAAAACTCTGCGAGCTTTCAAATCCAGGTTAATCGGGTAATAACGCATCTCTTGATTGTGGAATGCGGATTTCTGATTTTCGAGTCGAAAAGCGGAGCTACTTACGCGGCAATCCGCAATTCGAAATCCGCATTCCGCAATCCTTCAAACCATTGTAACTGCTCGCGCAACCGCACGACTTCGCCGACAACGATCAAGGCCGGAGCCTTGATTTGTTCGTGTTTAACCGCTTCGGCGATTTCGCTCAGCGTGCTGACACAGGTTTGCTGCCCGGCCAAAGTGCCGGAGCCAATGACAGCCACAGGCGTGTTCGCGTCGCGCCCGTTGGCAATCAACTGTGCGGAGATTTCACTGAGCTTGGACAAACCCATAAAAAGCACCAAAGTGTCTACGCCTTTGGCCAGATGCTGCCAGCGCAAAGCGGATTCGGGTTTGGCAAGGTCTTCATGACCGGTGACGAAAGTGACTGAACTGCTAAGCCCACGATGTGTAACAGGAATCCCTGCATAAGCCGCCACAGAAGAACCGGCGGTGACTCCGGGCACGATTTCAAAATCAATCTTTGCTTCGGCCAAAGCCACAGCTTCTTCGCCGCCGCGCCCGAAAATCAACGGATCGCCACCTTTCAACCGAACGACAACTCTGTGCTGACCGGCTTTTTCAATCAGCAACTGATTGATGTCATCCTGTTTCCAGCTAAGCTGGCCGCATCGTTTGCCGACTGCGATCAACTCCTTGCTACGCGTGGCGTAACGCAGAATTTCAGGGTTGACCAATGCGTCGTAAACAACGCAGTCAGCGGCTTTCAACAAATCGCAGGCTTTGATTGTGAGCAGGCCGGGATCGCCCGGCCCCGCTCCAACCAAATAAACCCTGGCCTGATAAGCCTTGGTTGAATAAACCTTGCCAACTTGCATTAAGCGCCTCCAGCCCTCGCCGACAACGGAGCAACCAACCCCAACGCTTCAAGCTTGGCGATGATTATCGCCGCGCTTTGAGCAACGGTTTCGTTGTCGCTGCTGACCAGCACTTCCGGGTTGAGCGGCTCTTCATAAGGATCAGAAACGCCTGTGAATTGTTTGATCTCTCCGGCGATGGCTTTTTTGTATAGTCCCTTAACGTCGCGCGAAACCAACGTATCCAGCGAGGCTTTGACAAAAACTTCGACGAACCTGACGCCTTCGGCTTCGACGCTGGCGCGGACTTCGTCTCGAATGTCACGGTATGGCGAAATCGCCGCCGCGATGACTCCGACCCCATTCCGGGACAAAAGCCGCGCAACATATCCAATGCGCCGAATGTTGGTGTCTCGGTCTTCTTTGGAAAAACCAAGGCCTTTGCTCAGGTTGGTGCGAACTTCGTCGCCATCCAGCACTTCAATTTTCAAACCGCGAGCGCGAAGCTCCGGCACAATTGCGTCGGTCAAAGTCGTTTTGCCCGCGCCTGACAATCCTGTAAACCACAGTGTGAATCCTTGTGACATTTGATAATTCCTTTTATGAATAACCGCTTCCAAACCGGTTGCGGATTCGAGCACGCTCGGTCGAAAAAGTGGGTGAGTGGCGAGTGACTTCCACTCACCCAGGAAGTCCATCAACTAAGCGCTGCTACGAGGTAAATCGTTAACTTCAAACCAAATTTCCAAACCGGCGCAATTCAAGCTTTCGCGCTGGCTGCTGTCTGCCTGAATCCTTCGATCAGAACTTGAGCGACTTCGGGTCGAGTGAATTCAATCGGCGGAATTTCGCCGTTTGTCAGCATTTCGCGCACCTTGGTGCCGCTCAGAAAAACGTGATGCGATTGGTCGTGCGGGCAGGTTTTCAGTGAAGCCATGCCGTCGCACTTGCGGCAGTAAAAAGTATTGTCGAAGAACATTGGCGTGATGCCGATTTCTTCAGCGGTAAAGTTGCCGAATATCTTCTGCGCGTCATAAGTGCCGTAATAATTGCCAACGCCTGCATGATCGCGGCCAACGATGAAATGCGAACAGCCATAATTTTTGCGAATCGTGGCATGGAAGATTGCTTCACGCGGACCGGCATAACGCATCGCCGCAGGCAACACGCCAAGCACAGTTCGGTTAGCCGGATAGTAATTTTCCAAAATGGCTTCGTAAGCTTTCAGCCTGACCGCAGCCGGAATGTCGTCAGCTTTGGTTTCGCCGACAATCGGATGCAGCAACAACCCGTCAACAGTTTCCATCGCGCATTTCTGTATGTATTCGTGAGCGCGATGAACAGGGTTGCGAGTTTGAAAAGCGACAATCCGCGTCCAGTTCTTATCTTCAAACAACGCGCGCGTTTGCGCCGGAGTGTGACGATACTCTTTGAATTCGTGGCCGTTCGGATGGTCAACGACAGTGACTTTGCCGCCAAGCAGAAACTCGCCCTGCGAATACAAAACCTGAACGCCAGGATGTTTGTCTTCGGCTGTGCCATAAACGGCTTCGGCTTCGCGCTGCTTGTCGTAAGTGTAGATTTCGGACAAATGCAGCACTGCGACCAGTTTTCCATCTCGCGTTTTCAGCGCAACGTCTTCGCCGACGTTGAGTTTCGCGCGTTCTTCGGCGGTGGCTGAAAGCGTGATCGGAATTGACCAGACCAATCCGTTGGCCAATTTTAGATTGTCGCGCACCGACAAG
>JAGNMH010000080.1 GCA_017991275.1 Acidobacteriota bacterium | reverse complement strand
GCCCGCACACGGCAACCAACTTTGCGCCATTGATCTGTTCAATCGCCGCTGCTTGAACTGCGCCGATCATTCCTCCGCCGACTATGCCAAAACCGATTTCGTTCATCGTTCTTTTCTCCGCAAATTGAGATTTGAAATTCGAAACTTGAGATCGCTTGCCCGAAGCTCATTGAGCAAGATAGTCTTACCATCCGACGGAGGATTTCCGCAATCTTGCTTTTCCGTCGCGCAAATTCATTCACCGCCAAAATCGAACGAATCTTAGGAGACCGAAATGCCGATCACAATCAACGGCTTTCACCACGCCGGATTTCTGGTCACGGACATCGAACGCGCCGCAGACTTTTACGAAAATGTTTTGGGCCTGAGCAAATTGCCGCGTCCCGATCTGGGCTTTCCCGGACGCTGGTACGACCTGAACAACGGGCATCAACTGCATTTGATGAGCGTCGCCGCAATGCCAGGGCATGCTGATCCTCCGCGACACGACCGGCACATTGCGCTGAACGTTCCAGATACTACTGAAACTGAGGCACGCTTGCGCGAACTTGGTATCAACGTCGCTTACGGCAGCGGACGCGCGGGCAATCCGCAATTGTTTATCCGCGACCCCGATGGCAATACTATCGAACTTCGCTGAAACCATTGATTTGGATTGCGGCGACACGCCGCCGCTTTTCTTTACTTTGACGAATGCTTGGTTTGCCAGCAATGTTAATGAGTTGAATTCCAAAGCTGCGCCAAAGCGCAGCACTCCACATAAGCCCTCGAACCTGAAAATGACCGACACAACAAAACCCTATCGCCGCGTAGCCGCGCTGAAAACCGCCGAAGCCTTTGCCGACTATCTTTCGCAACTCGGCGTTGAGTTGCCCTTTGACCGCGAACTGCAATCCGGCGCTGAATCTCCGCTTGGGCAAAGCTACCAACTCGGCGATTTCACCATCGGCAATCGCTTTTCGATTTTGCCGATGGAAGGCTGGGATGGAACTCCCGATGGCCGCCCGTCGGATTTGACCATTCGACGCTGGAAGCATTTCGGCGAGAGTGGAGCCAAGTTGATCTGGGGCGGCGAAGCCGTCGCCGTTCGTCACGACGGTCGAGCAAATCCGAATCAATTGCTGCTGAACGATCAAACCGCGGCTGAACTGGAAAAGCTTCGGCAGGTTTTGGTGGACGCTCACCAGGCAAAATGCGGAAGAACGGATGATTTGTTGATCGGTTTGCAGCTTACGCATTCCGGTCGCTTCTCTCGCCCCAACGGCAAGACTCTGGAATCGCGCATCCTGTATCGCCATCCGCTGCTGGATAAAAAGTTCGGCATCACGTCGGATGCGGCGATTTTCAGCGACTCGGAAATTGACGATCTGATCGGAGATTTCGCCAAAGCCGCCAAACACGTCGAAGCCGCCGGGTTTCATTTCGTTGATTTGAAACATTGCCACGGTTATCTGGGCCACGAATTTCTGAGCGCGACGACGCGGCCAGGAAAGTACGGCGGCAGCTTTGAAAACCGCACACGATTTTTGCGCGAACTGGTAGCCGCCATTCACAACGAAGCTCCGAGCTTGAAATTCGGCGTGCGGTTGAGCGCCTTTGATTTTCTGCCGTACAAAATGGGCAGCGACAAGGTTGGTGTGCCGGAACAGTTTGAAGGCCGCTACGAGACTGTTTTCGGCGGTGACGCCGACAATCCGTTGGCAATCAATCTGGCGGAAACTTTTCAGTTTTTCGAATTGCTGGACGAACTCGGAATCAAACTGGTTTGCACTACGGCGGGCAGCCCTTATTACAATCCGCATATTCAACGTCCGGCTTTGTTTCCGCCTTCGGACGGTTATTTGCCGCCTGAAGACCCGTTGGTTGGAGTCGCTCGTCAGATCAAAGTCACGGCTGAACTAAAAAAGCGATTTCCAAACATGTGCGTAGTCGGTTCGGGTTACACGTACTTACAGGAATGGCTGCCGAACGTAGGTCAGCATTTCGTTCGCACAGGGCAGGTGGATTTTGTGGGTCTAGGGCGGCTGGTGTTGTCGTATCACGACATGCCGTTTGACGTGGTCAACGGCAACAAGTTGCAAACCAAACGCATCTGCCGCACATTCAGCGATTGCACAACAGGCCCACGTAACGGGTTGGTTTCAGGTTGTTATCCGCTTGATCAGTTGTACAAGGATCACCCGCAGGCGGAACAGCTCAAAGCTTTCAAACAGCAGCTAAAATTGGCGTGACACAGAGCAGATATTCGCCCTTTTACAGTAATCGTCCCCAAACGGAGTTGTTAAAACTGCAAACGACTCTTCATCAGGCGTTAAACAAAGGCAGATTCCGCGTGAGCGGTGAACCCAACTTTGGCGATTTAAGTTATTGCCCAAAGTTTATTCACCTGGCTTTTATTCGGCCATAACGTTTCGCTATACATCAACAAATTGGATCAACAAAGGTTTTACTTATGATGAATCACACTCCAAAACACTCATTCCTCAAACTCCGTCCGCAGTCGGCCCTTATTGCCATCGTCGGCCTATTATTGGGTCTGATGTTGGCGGGCGGGCAAAGCCTGGTTTACGCCCAGCAAACATCGGCCACGCTGGTTGGAACGATTTCCGATGCTAACGGTTCCGTCGTTCCCGGAGCCGCCATCAAGGTTGCCAATCTATCAACAGGCGCCGCCAGAGAGGGCGTTTCCGATGGGTCTGGCGGATATTCGTTTTCGTTTTTGCCAGCAGGCGATTACGAAGTGACGATTACTGTCGCCGGATACAAGACCAGAAAAATTGACCGGTTGACGTTACAAGTGTCGCAGACCTTGCGGCAGGATTTCGCCATGGAAATTGGCGCGGTCACCGAAACCGTCAGCGTCACGGCCACAGGCGTGCAATTGCAAACCGAAAACTCGACAGTCGGAACAGTCATTGACGCGGCGAAGATCGTTGAATTGCCGCTGAACGGACGCAATTTTGTGCAGCTCGCCCAGTTGATTCCGGGCGTGCAGGCAGGCACTCCGGGTTCGATCACCGTCCGGCGCGGACGCGGTTCGATTGGTCAAACAGACGCGGGATTCGGTTCGACGGCCATGTCGGCCAACGGTTCGCGTGACACCGCCAATCGCTTCTTCATTGATGGCATCGAGGCGATGGATCATGACGCTGAAACTTACTCTTTCTCGCCTTCAATTGATTCGATTGCCGAATTCAAGGTTGAAACCAGCACTTACTCCGCCGACAGCGGAGGCGCTCCCGGCGGTCAGGTCAACATCGTCACGCGGCGCGGCGGCAACCAATATCGCGGCACTTTGTGGGAGTTCAATCGCAACGACGCGCTTTCGCAGACTTATGACGCCATCGGCCAGAAAAGCGAAAAGCCGCCTCGCCTGAACCGCAATCAGTTCGGCGCGAACTTCGGCGGGCCGGTAAAATTGCCGCGCTTTGGCACGGGCGGATCGCCGATTTATGACGGCAAAGACAAAACCTTTTTCTTCTTCAACTGGGAACGCGGACGCAACCTCAGCGCCATTGCCACCAGTTTGCGGATTGTGCCGCCGACCGAAATGCGCAACGGCGATTTCAGCAAGTTGGTGGATCGCAACGGTAAACCGATTGTGTTGAAAGACCCGCTGAAAGTCGGCATCGTCAACAACATCATTCCGAAATCGGCTCTCAGCCCGCAAATTCAAACCTTCCTGAAGTTCGTGCCGTCGCCCAACACAGTTTCTGGCGCTAACAATTTCATCAATACGCCTGCCAGCGCGTTGGCCAAACAGGACAATTACACGGCGCGGATTGACCACAATTTTTCGTCGAAGGACTTCGTTTCGGGTCGTTACATTTTTAACGACACCTTTGAAGCCGGAGCGCCTTACTGGGGGCACGACGAACGCAACAACCTGGGTCGTTCACAGAATTATGTTTCTTCGTGGACGCACACTTTCAATTCCACTGTGATCAACGAAATTCGCGGCGGCTGGCACAAATTCCGCGAAGCTGAAATTTTCGGCACGACCAACGACGCTTCCTATGACGTAGCCGGGATGATGGGTTTGCCAGGAATTGCGCGCACGCCCAAGTATTACGGCCCGCCCAGCATCGGCATCAGCGGTCCCGAAGGCGGTTTCAGCGTTTACGATTTGCAACGCCAGATCGGGCCTCGCGACCGATCGAATCAGATATTCCAGTTCGTTGACAATTTGTCGTGGCAGCGAGGCAAACACTTTCTGAAGTTCGGCGCCGACATCGAAGACCGCAATATCACTTTCGATCAGGCGCGCGACCCGCGCGGCAGCATGACTTTTGACGGAACTTACACTGGCAGCGCGCTGGCTGATTTCGTGCTCGGTTACGTCAAAAGCAGCCGCCTCAATCCGGTGGATACACACACAGACCTGTGGAATTGGTGGTACGGCTTTTATGCCAATGACGATTGGAAAGTCAGGCCGAACCTGACCGTCAATCTGGGCTTGCGTTACGATTACTTCCAACGCCCGCGCCAGTCCGATGACCTGTATGCCAACATCGAAGTCAACGGTTTGATTCCGGGCGTGACGACTTTCCCGAACACGTCGGCTTACGGACGTTCGCTGATTGCCAAAGACGGCAACAACTTCGGCCCGCGCATCGGCTTTGCGTATTCGCCAACCTTTATCAAAGACGCGGTGGTGCGTGGCGGTTACGGGGTTTATTACACGCCGGAAATTTACAACGCCTATTTCGCAATGGCCGAAGGCGCACAGGCGACAGGCGGAGCCAGTTTGACTGGTAATTTGTCAGGTTCGCCGAACATCTTCACCAGCAATCCTTACGGTTCTGCATCTGGCGGCGCGCTCAGCTTCACGGTCGCCAACGACCAGAACATGCGCGACAGCTACATCCAGCAATGGAACCTGAACATCCAGAAGAAACTTCCCGGCAACATCGTTTTCGATGTCGGTTACGTAGGATCGAAAGGCACGAAGTTGATCGTCACCTTGCCGGGAAATCAACCGATCACTTTGGTTGATCCGCGTACCGCCGGTTTGCCTTCGCTTAACTCCCGTCGTCCTAACACGACTTACGCCCGTCAGATGAGTATTGATAAGTCCATCGGAAATTCGATTTATCACGCCTTGCAGGTCAAGGCGGAAAGAAGAATGTCCACCGGGCTGACCTTTCTGACGGCTTACACCTGGTCAAAAGCCATCACCGGCCCGGCTGATATTGGCGGACAGGTTGGCGGTGGGTTTTACATCGGCGGTGTCCAGAACATTTACAATCTGGCCCCGGAACACGGTATTTCCGGCTTCGACCTGTCGCACAGATTTGTGCAAACGATCATTTACGACGTGCCGTTCTTCAAACATCTGCGAGGCGTTGGGCGGCAGGTTCTGGATGGTTGGCAGGCTTCAACCATATCCACTTTGCAAAGCGGATTCCCGGCGGCTGTAACTTACAACGTGGACACGACCGGTGTCGGCAGAAGCTCTCGCCCGGATTTGCTTGCCGGACAGGATGGCAATCTGCCCAGTGGCGACCGCACCTGGGCGCGCTGGTTCAACACGGCGGCCTTTGCGGCTCCGGCCTTTGGGCGATTCGGAACCGCGCCGCGCACGGGCGCTGTCCGGTTGCCAGGCATCATCAACTTCGATTTTTCAGTCAACAAACGGTTCAAGATTGGAGAATCTCGCGCACTGGAATTCCGCACAGAGATTTTCAACCTCTTCAACCACTTCAACCCCGATCCGCAGACGGTTGACCTGGGTCTGAACTCTCAGAACTTCGGGAAAATCGGCGGAGGCGTGCGCGGTGTCACCACGCGCGTAATTCAGTTGGGTGCGAAGCTAAACTTCTAAGCTGAGCAATCGCTCACTGTGAAGACAAAACAGGCCAGACAACGAAGATCGCATAAACATCTCTGTTGTCTGGCCTGTAGATTATCTGACTGCAACCGCCAGCCAATTTTTGCTTCGGTCGTCCGCTTACACGACCTTTGCGCTCTTCTTCGATCCAGCCTTTTTCACAGCTTGCTTCTTCGTCGTGACCCTCTGCTCGTTTGTCTTTTTTACGCTGGCACTTTTCTTCAGAGCTTTGGCTGCCAATAGCTCTTGATGCTCAGCTTCAGAGGTCGCCAGGCGTTCGACTTCGAGTTCTAGTTGCGGCTTGAAATGATCGTCTTCCCAATCGCGTAAAACGTCCAACCATTCATGTGCCGCTCCCATCATCCATATCGAACTAAAGCCCTTGCTGGTCAGTTGCCCTGTGTCCAGCAGATTGTCTATACCTGACTCGACCGCAGACCTGATTTCGGCAAGCGCCGCGATCATCGGTGGGAGGCTCTCCGGAGTTGCTCGTTGGTAGGTTGACGAAATGAAGTCTTCGATCGCTTCACATAATACGTCGTAGGGTGCCGTCTCTTGAGATAACTGTTTTTTCATGTTGTTTTTCCGCAGTTTTCTGACCTGCATTACGCAGCGGCGACCATTTTCAAGTCACACACTGCAGGTTTAGTTGCAAGAATGCAGGCAGCCTCCAACGCCGCTTTGCATATCGTAATTTGCGGAAAGTAGCTCATTGATTCCAAACCCTCACACTCTCCGTCTTCGACCTCTTTGCTGGCCTATTCCACTTTTACGCCTTTCCAAAACGCGACGTAACCTTTGATGTTGTTCGCGGCTTCTTTCGTGTCCGGGTAATACCAGGCGGCGTCTTTGTTCACCTGGCCGCCCGCGACGACGCTGTAATAACTGGCTGTGCCTTTCCAGCCACAGACCGTGTGCGTCTCGCTCGACTGAAAATGCTCCGGCTTGATCGCCGAAGGCGGAAAGTAGTGATTGCCTTCGACGACAACGGTTTCATTGCTTTCGGCGATGACTTCGCCGTTCCAAATTGCTTTCATTGTTTATACCTCTAAGTTTTGAGCTTGCGGACAATTGGTTGAATGCCTATTACCAGCAACACAGATACTGCGTACCACGCTACAATGTAGACAAAATCAGCGGCGCGTGAAATCACTACGATGTGCGGAACACCACTGTAAACTATTTCCGAGCCATTGTTGGCAGGCCAAAAAATTCCGAACCGGGCAATTGCAAGCGTCAGAAGTAAATACCATCCAGCAGTCAAAACGCTGGATGTCCAAAAAAGCCAGCGAAATTTCCGCTGGTGAAAGAATGCAGTTAAAGCTATCAGCCCCAATCCGATTGCCGAACTGAGCAAACACGATTTCAATAAGACAGGAGCGTCCAGAAAGTTTGCCAAGTCGAATTCAAATGTTTGCGACTCTGATTGCATAGCTATTTGATGACTTCGGTTCTTACTGTCAGCGATTCAATCCGCTTTTCATTCACCTCATAACCCAGCCCGACACCTGTCGGGCGTGGAATCGTGCCTTGCAGCGAAACTTCGACCGGCGGGGTGATGATGTCTTCCGTCCAGTAACGCTTCGACGCCGACACGTCGCCCGGAAGCGTAAAGCCTGGGAGCGTGGACATGTGAATGTTGTGAGCGCGGCCAATGCCGGATTCCAGCATGCCTCCGCACCAGACGGGGATGTTGCGTTCGTGGCAATGGGCTTGAATCTTGCGGGCTTCGGTGTGGCCGCTGACGCGACCGAGTTTGACGTTGATGATGCGGCAGGCTGCAAGCTGCAACGCCTTGCGCGCGTCGTCCACACTCAAAATGGATTCGTCCAGGCAGATGTCGGTTTTGAGCTGTGGCTGCAACGCGGCGTGGTCAATGATGTCGTCGTAAGCTAGCGGCTGTTCGATCATCAGCAAGTTGAATTCGTCCAGTTGTTTCAGCAGATCGGTGTCAGCCAGCGTGTAAGCCGAGTTGGCGTCCACGGACATGACGATGTTCGGATATTCCTTTCGCAAGGCGCGAATCATTTCCACGTCGCGTCCGGGTTTGATTTTGATCTTGATGCGCTGATACCCGGCGGCGACTTCCTTTTCGACTTTGGCCAGCATTGCGGCATCGGAGTCTTCCAAACCGAGCGAAACTCCGCAGTTGACGGTTTCCTGAACTCCGCCCAGCAATTTCCACAAAGGCACGCCTTGCCGCCGAGCCTCCAAATCCCAGATGGCGCATTCGACTGCGGCGCGTCCCATCTTGTTGCCGCGAATCTGGCGAGTCAGGTTTGGCACCTCTTCGGGCGAGGCGATTTCTTTGCCCAAAACCATTGGCCCGGCGAAATCCCGAATGATTGACCAACAGCTTTCGGTGTATTCGTGGTTGTAAAAAGGTTTTTCGCCGACGGTGCATTCGCCCCAACCGTGCAGGCCTTCGCTGAAGACTTTCAGCAGGATGATGTTGCGTTCGTACGTGCGGCCAAAACTGGTTTCAAACGGAGCGACCAGCGGCAGTCGGATTTCTCTCAGTTCAATGCGATCAATTTTCATAACTCAGACCTGTCGCAGATCAACGCAGACAAACGCGGATTCAGATTTGATCGGCGTTTATCCGCGTCATCTGCGGCTTACTTTTCCTCTTCGTGATTGTCTTTGAAAAACAGGTAGCGGCTGTTTCCATTCGGATTGGCTTCAAACCCGGCGCAATACAAACCTTCGCTCAAGTAATTTTGGAAATCTGACCTAAGCTGAAGTTGCCAGCGGCGGGCTTCGGCCAAGTCCTGTTTCTTCAGTTCGTCAATTTCGCGTGGAATTTCAATGACGGCTTCGGGTTGGCCAGCGTTGCGTTTGCCTGCCAGAGCGTCAGCGACTCTTTGCGAGCCGACCCACCATTCGGCAAACAGCCGGTCGGTGTCCAGTCCTGCATGCAGGGCGCTGGTGCTGACGTTGCCATAATAATTCACTTTGTACTTTCGTATGACGCAGCCGAGTTTATTGATGTTCAGGTGAGCGTTGCGCGATTGCAGTGGGTCGAATGTCCAGGTGACCATCGGAATTCCGACTCGTAAGGCGAATTCGCGCTGAGCCAGTTTCAGCCGGACGCCCAAGCCGGAGTTTTGCAGTTCAGGTTCGACGGCCAGCATCTGCGAATAAAAATAAGGTTTGCCGGTTTCGTCAAAAGCCGGAAGCATCAGGCAAAACCCAACCAATTGATTGTTACTGTCAAACGCGCCGAAGCTTGCTCCGCCGCTGTGGCGTGTGACGACAAAGCTTCGCAGCGGCGTAATGTCCAGATCGGAAAATTGCCAGACTTTGCGTTGCAGTTTCAGGCAGCCGGTGAAATCTTCGACGGTTGTACATTCGCGGATTGTGTATTCAGGGATTGAGGGTTCAGCCATAACTTCAGATTTCAAAACTCTGGTACCAGGATTCGGGGACTTCGTCGAACTCTTCGCCAGCTTCTTTCAAAACGATGTGGTCAAAATTGAATAACTTTATGCGTTTCGCCTGTCGGTAGCGGGTATCCACTTCCTTACGGACTTGAGAAATGAAGTGGTCGGGAATGATGTCGAATTTGAAGATCGCCAACTGTTGGACTCCACTATGTTTGGCGATCCATCCGATTTTTCTCAAACCGACCTGGCCGCATTCGCCCCAGAACTCCGGTTTACCAAAGTCATCCAGTGCAATTAAATCTGGTTTGTAGCGCAAACCGATTCGGCGTTCGATTTCCAGCTTCGGGAATTGCTTACGGAACAGGCCGTAAGCCAGAGCCTTCATCAAAACGTGTTCATAACTTTCACCGTTTTTCTTGTAAAGCGTGATTCTTTCGCCAGCGATGCGAAATTGATAGGTTTGGGAAAAATAGACTCGACTTGCCACACAGGCCGCCTTTCGCGTCACTCGAAAACGAACTGGGAATATAGCAACCGGTTTCGCGCTCGGTCAAAACAGATAGCCGAACGCCAGATTGAAATGATTATTCGAGCGTCTGCCCGGCAGGTAATCGGTTAGCGTGCGGCGATATTCCAGAGACATTTCAAAGTTCGGAGTCAGAAAGTAAATGAAGTTGGTCGAAGCAGCCTGGTTTTTATATCGGGTGAACGGATTGGTAGGGGTACGGCCAATGTCATTGTTATTGGGGTCGTCTTTGCCAGCGGTGAAGTTGAATTCCAGTTTTTTGGTTGCTTGAAAGCTGAGCTGCGCCCAGCCGCCGGCGGAATGGATGCCGCGAATGATTGTCGTTGGCGTTAGCACGCTGCCATTTGTGAAATACAAACGATCAATGCTTGTGCCCGCCCGTTCGCCCAGGTTGATACTCTGACCGTAATAGGCTTCGCCGCTGAACATCAGACGACTGCCAATCGGAATTTGCCAGTCACCGGTCAACGCATAGCTGTTGACGCGACGATTAAATGAGAAAGCTTTTCGTTCGCCATATCCACCGAAACCAATTTCAAAACGGCGCTCGTCTTCCAGCGTACGGCGGAATGCAATGCGGCCTTCGTAGCCTGGGTCGCCTTCGCTGGTGGTTCCGGCGAAGGTTCCAACTTGAGCGCCGACAATATCGCTGAAATTCGGCATGAAACCGCCCTGCAAAATTAGTGACGACGACTCGCTCAGACGCGCCCGGTGTTCCAGAGTAATTTGCGGACGCCATTGCCACAGGTTCCCAGTCGAAGCCATTGCCGGAATCCAACTGGCGGCCAGCGATTTCGGCGTCAACGGCGAAATCATCGGTTCCAGTTGACCGATTTCCAGTGTCGTCCTATCCCAATCAAGCCGTGCCGATGCTGTGCGAATTCGCAACGAACCCAGAACATCTCCGTCGTAACGAGCTATCGAACCGCCCCAGAAATCAAATTCGGCATCGGCGCTCAAACGGGCGTTGCCTATGCGTGGGCCGGACATTGCCAGGCCAATTTTTGATTGCCGCAATGTTGTTCCCAGATTGTTACGTTTTCGCCCGGAGATGAATGGGTTGGGGAAGGCTATGGTTGGCACATCGCCGCTGGCTGAATCACTGCTGTTCAGGTATGTGTTGATCAGGATTTCGCCGTAAAGCCGCAGCTTCATGCGCGAGCCACTCTCGACTTTTGTCTGTGCGTGTTCTTTTAGCTGAGCGGTGTTGATTTCAGTTTGGTCTTCCAGGTTTAACAATCGAGCTTCATTTTTTTGATCCTGCTGAGAAATAAGGTGCGGTTCTTTCGCTGGCTCGGCGGCACCGGTTGATGTCGCCGCCAGACTTCTGGCATTGAAGCTTTGCCGTAATGAATCAAGTTCGCGTTCGGTTTTCTCCAAACGACGTTGCAATGCCTCGCTTTGTTCGCGTGCCTTGCGTGCTTCGGCCTGTGCCAGTTCCGCAGCTTCGCTGGCGCGGCGAGTCAGTTCGATCAATTTTTCTATCTCTGTTTTGTCTGGCTTGGGCGCTGCGGAGTGTTTTTGTTTGCTGGAGTTTGTATCGGCAGTCACATTTGCAACCAACGCCACGGAAATTACTCCGACGCAGAACAACAGATACAAGTAGCGGGTCATAAACTTCTTCATAAGCGTCCTGAAAAGTACTGGGCAGTGTAGTGAATGGGAAAATCGCTCACGCCAGCCGGAAATTTCCGGCATTGGTGGCAAGTGCAGAGTGCGGATAATCGCATCAGGTTCAATTCGGCGCAACGAAAGTCCGGCCTTGCGGAACTGAAATACAGTTGTTAGCTTCTGCCCGATGCGTACCTTAGTTTTCTTGCTGGTTATCATTTTTCTTTCGGCAATTGGCAGTCAGGCGCAATCAAAAGGTCGCGTAGCTGTGCCGGTTGACCTTTTTCGCCAGGCTGATTCGTTGTTCACATTCGGCGAAAACACAGAGCGCGACAAACAATCACTGGTTGTGATCGAAAGTGCTTTGGCCGCCGGAACAAACGATTATCAGTGGTTGTGGCGTGCAGCCAGAATTTATTACTACGTTGGCGATGAAGCCGGCAAAAACGAAAAGATGGCTTATTTCCAGAAGGGAATTAACATCGCGCTACGAGCAGTTTCCGCTGAGCCAAACGCCGTCGAAGGTCATTTCTGGTTGGCGGCAAATTATGGCGGTTACAGCGAATTGACCGGCATGCTGAAGGCTTTGCAGACGGTCAAAAAAATTCGCGCCGAAATGGAAACCGTTCTGAAGTTGAACGACCGTTACCAGGACAGCGGAGCTTATCTGGCGCTGGGCGAAATGGATAAGGAGTTGCCGCGAATTGTCGGCGGCAATCTTAGTC
>JAGNMH010000747.1 GCA_017991275.1 Acidobacteriota bacterium | reverse complement strand
CACCAACGACCGGGCCGTTGGTTCCGGGAGTCCAGGCCTTCGGATGACCGATCAACGGAAACGGAACCGGGGCAATTACGTTAGCCGAGTATTTTTCCAACGACCAGCCACGGCCAAACGGCCCCCAGGCTTCCAGGTGAGCGTTTTCCATCCCCCACTCGGTCAATCGTTGTTTTGTCCATTCGTTTGCATGTTTCAGTTGTGGCGAACCGGTCAAGCGCGGGCCGATGACGTCTGTCATCCAGCTTAGCGTGTCCATGACTTTTGACCGCTCCATGCCTTCTTCGCGGATTTTCTTCATCATATCCAGGTCAACTTTTTCGACCTGTGCGACCTGCGCGACTACGCTCAGGCAGAAGATCAGCAGGACGGCAATCGGCATCGTCGCTCGTTTGAATTTGCGGTTGAACATAAGGTTTTCCTCCGAAGGGTGGTCAACAGCCTTGAACTGTCGAAGCTTCGTATTGAAGTTTGGTTACTGTTTATAGTGAAAGTTGATGACGAATCGGATCGGCAGTCTAAGCGTCGGTGTTCCTATCTTGCAAGACTGCACTGGCTGTTACGCGAATGGCCTGAAACCGGTTGCGTGAAAAGGAAAAGGCAGCAAACAGACTTTTCTGCCAGAAAAGTCTGTTTGCTGCCTTCCGGTTCCTTATTATCGGTTGCTGGCTACTGACCTGCCACCAGATTGGTGGCGGCCAATGGCATCACCTGATCTGCTTTTATTAAGGCGCGCCCGTTTTTAACTTCGACACGTCCATAAACCGAAACACGATGAATCGGGTCGGTAATCAGAGTTTGGCGCTGCGATTTGGTCAACTGAGTCAGCGACACGGTCGCCAGAGTTTTGCTGGTGTTGTCGAACACAGTCAGGGTGCGTTGGTCTGCGTTGACGGAAACGATTTCAGCGGTAACCGCCACTTTGCGACCTTCAAATTCGGCAGATCGGCTGGCGACTTCCTTCAGATCAACTTCAGCATAGCTGCTCTTTTCCGTCTGGCTTTGAGCCAGAGCGGCAACAGCCAGGCAACAAACTAAAATCAAAGTGCGAACTAAAAACATTCAATCTCCTATGAAAGAATAAGGGTTATGGTTATGAATCTTTGTTTGATTATCCGATGCGAACAAAGAACGCAGGCGGGCTGAACCCCTTGCACGACTTTATCGGCTGCAAACAAAGGTGCGGAGTGTACTCGACGCTTCGAAATCTGGCAAATGTGAGAATGTTCCTTATGGTTTACTGGCCGGAGCCTGTTTTTCCAAATCCTTTAAGACTTGATCCGGTTTCCATTCATTCCCGCGATAAGACTTGGCGACTTTGCCATCGGCTGAAATCATCACCGTCCGCAGGTTGTGGATGACCTGATTCTTTTCCGGCCAGTAATTCAGGCCGAAAAACTGCCCGACTTTTTTGACTTCCTCCGAACTGCCTGTGCCAAATTCCCAGTGTGCAAAAGCATCCGGCCTGGTCGAATTGATGTAGCGCAGTCCGTATTCGCGCAGCACTTTGGGTTTGTCGTAATCAGGGTCAACGCTGACGCTGAGCAGGCTGACTTTGTCTTTCAGCGCGGCGTTGTTGGCCAGTTCCTGATTGATGAAAGCGAAGTTTGTGCTCATCAGCGGGCACTGATCCGGCATTGGGCAGCGCGTGTAAATGAAAGTAAGCAAAAGAGTTCGCCCACGATATTTTTTCAGGCTGATCTTTTTGCCGTCCTGATTGACCAGAGTGAAATCCGGCACTTGATCGCCAAGCTTAGGCTCTATGCCGGTTTCCAGTTCTTTGCCGACCAGACTTGGATCCGCGATGCTGGTTACTACGGGGTTTTCCAGCCAGGCGCGGTTTTGATCTACGACCAGCGTAGCCTGAATCAGCGCGCCGGGTTTCAGTTCGCTGTAAACCCAATCGTCCAGCAGAGTAAAAGGCATTGTCATGCCTTCCATGTAGCCGGGAATTTCCCCGTGTTCGATGGTTACTTTGTGATCGGATTGGTTGGCGGAGATGACTTTGCCTTTTATCTCGAATCGCTTTGCGCCATCAGAAGCTTTTGGAGGCGAAGTTTTTCCGCAGGCCGAAAACCCAATTGCTGACAAGGTCAGACAGGCAGCGAAAAGAATAGTTTTGAATTTATTGCGATAAAAAGACGGAACGAACATTTGGCCTTCTCCCTGAAAAATTACGGCACTTTGTTAAATCCCAAGCCGACTTGGATGAAGTGATCGTCTTCGGTCAGCACATCGGTGACTCCAAGCTCTGCCATCACCGCCATCGAAGTTAGGTCGGTGAAAGAGATGCGAGGTTTATCGTCAAGTTTAAGGCGAAGCTTCAGCGCCTGGTCAAATCTGGCTTCGGTGATCCATTCCAGACGCAAGAATCCGGCTGAGATGGCTTGTTGAATCGCTTCTACAGACTCTTGAGCCGCTTTGAAATGAAGCCTGCTAAAAAGATGGGTGATGGTTTCGTCGAGCACATAATCGCTGGTATAGGCAATCACGCCATGCTGTTGAAAATCAACGTAATACTGCTTTACTTCCTGATGACGCGAACCCCGCTTGTCTCGCAATTCCAACCAACCCCAGGTATCAATAAACAGCTTCACGGCTATTCTCCATACAGGTCTTTATCTAGGTTGGCAGAAAGCGAACCGTGGCTGACGCCGCCGATGTAATCCAATAAAGGATTGTGTTGGGCTTTGATGGGGTTGGGCTGGGAGGAAACGCCGTTTGATTCCAGCAAAGATTTCAACAAGTCCAACGCCTTGGGCAGCTTTTCGTCCGGCAAGCTGTTGATCTCATTGACCAGTTCTACTCTCAACGTTTGGGTATTTGTCATGATGATTTTCCTCGATCCGGATTTTACACGCAGCGCGTGTTCCTTGCTATCTGCCAACATTTCGGTTTGGCAATATGAGTTTGCCGTCCGGCAGCACGCGGAAGTTTACACCTCGCCAATGGATTTCGTCGCCGACAAAACTGACGATCCAGACGCCGAAAGTAATCAAATCCCGAATCGGCACCAGCCAGAAAAATCGCGCCAGCTTTCTGTCTTTCAAACCATAAACTCCGATGACGAAAACCGGCAGGAAGCGAACAAGCATTGTCGCCGCCAGCAACCGCCACGCAAAGCCGGAAAAATTCCAAGCCAACAGCGCCAGCAACGCGGTCGCCGTTCCGTAAGTCAGTATCAATCCGCGATAACCCCACGGGCGCGAAATTCGTGTCGAACGTCCCCAGCGAAGTTGATGTTTCAACATTCTCG
>JAGNMH010000079.1 GCA_017991275.1 Acidobacteriota bacterium | reverse complement strand
CCGCGCGCTTCGCGTTTGAATATGCGGCCCAACGATGGCGCAAAAGGCTGAGCATCATTCACAAAGCCAACGTGCTGCAATTGACAGACGGTTTGTTTCTGCGCACGGCGCGTGAAGTCGCGCTGGAATATCCCAGAATCAAATGCGACGACGCAATGATTGATTCCTGTGTTTATCACCTGGCCTGCAACCCCGAAGGCTGGGACGTTTTGCTGATGCCGAACCAGTACGGAGACATCATTTCGGATATGTGCGCCGGGTTGGTGGGAAGTTTCGGCCTGGCTCCCGGAGCCAGCTTCGGTGACGACGTTGCCATCTTTGAAGCCGCCCACGGAGCCGCGCTGGAACTGGCCGGACAAAACAAAGTCAATCCGGTGGCATTAATTCTGTGCGGGGCAATGATGATGGAACATCTGGAAGAGTTCGAAGCCGCACAACGCATACGCGACGCCGTCAAATCCGTCATTAACCAAGGCCGCATATTGACCCCGGACCTGGGCGGTTCCGCAAAAACCACGGCAATGACCAACGTCATCATTGACCATCTGTAAGGCGAGAAGACGGGAAAGCAAAAATCAAAAGGCAAAAGTGAAGACAAAAGCCAAAAAGACAATTTTTCTTTTGCTGGCGGCGTTAATGTTTTTCGCCGCCGCCGTATCGTCACGTTTCGCAACCTCTTCGACTAAAGCTCAATCTGCGAATAAGTCAGACCACTGGGCGTGGCAACCCGTTCAAAAATCAGTGGTTCCGACAATCCGCAATCCGCAATCCGCAATCCGCAATGAAGTGGACGCCTTCATCTCAGCAAAATTAAGCCAGGCTGGCCTTTCAATGTCGCCCGCAGCCGACCGCCGCACATTGATTCGCCGCCTGTATTTCGATTTGATCGGATTGCCGCCTTCGCCTGAACGAGTTCGCCAATTCATCGCCGACCGCGACCCGCGCGCTTATGAAAAGCTGGTGGACGAATTGCTGAGTAGCCCGCGTTATGGCGAACGATGGGCGCGCCACTGGCTTGACGTAGTTCATTACGGCGATACGCACGGTTACGACAAAGACAAACTTCGACCGAACGCCTGGCCTTACCGCGATTACGTCATTCGCGCGCTGAACGAAGACAAACCGTACGCGCGATTTGTCGAAGAACAAATTGCCGGTGACGTGCTGTATCCGGGCACTCGTGACGGCTATCAGGCGATGGGGTTCATTGCCGCCGGGCCGTGGGATTTCATCGGCCACGCCGAGCTTCCTGAAACAAAAATTGACGGCAAAATCGCTCGCCACCTCGACCGCGACGATATGGTCGCCAACACGATTGGCACATTCACCAGCGTCACGGTGCATTGCGCGCAATGCCACAACCACAAATTCGACCCGATTTCTCAGGAAGATTATTACTCGCTGCAATCGGTGTTTTCAGCACTGGATCGGGCCGACAAGAAATACTTCGTCGGTGACGCGGCGATGACCTCACGATTCAATCAACTGGATGGCCGCCAGCGCGATCTGGCCGAACGCAAGCGAGTCATCGAACGCGACGCAAAAAAAGACGGTGCAATGAAACCGGAGAAGCAGAAAGAGCTGGATGAAATTCTGCCCGAACTGGCGAAGCTAAATCAGGAACTCTCTGGCTTTCCCAAACCTGAAGTCGTTTTTTCCGGGACGGTTTATTACGGAACCGGAACTTTTATCGGCACCGGAGCCAATGGCGGAAAGCCTCGCCCGATTTACCTGCTGGCTCGCGGGCAGGTGACGACGCCGGGGCGCGAAGTCTCGCCAGGCGCGCTTTCGATGCTGTCGTTTCAACCAGCGCGATTTGCCATTTCCAAAGACGCGCCCGAAGGCGAACGCAGAGTCGCGCTGGCTCGCTGGATCACTGACCCAAACAATCCTTTGACCTGGCGCAGCATCGTTAATCGAGTTTGGCAATATCACTTCGGAGCCGGATTGGTGACGACGCCAAATGATTTCGGATTGAACGGCGCTCGACCTTCGCACCCAGAGTTACTGGATTGGCTGGCGGCTGAATTCCGCGATGGAGGCGGTTCCCTCAAAAAACTGCACAAGCTCATTGTGATGAGCGCCACCTATCGCCAATCCTCTGATAATCCGCAATCCAAGGCGCCACCCGCCCGCGCCACCGGTTCGAGCGGGCGAGGGGACAGCAATCCGCAATCCCAAGACACCGGCAATGCTCTGCTCTGGCGACAGAACCGTCGCAAGTTGGAAGCAGAAGCCGTACGCGATGCTGTGTTAACTGTCAGCGGCAAGCTTGACCTGACAATGGGCGGGCCTGGCTGGCAGGATTTCGTGATCGAACACCCCGAACATTCACCGCATTACGAATATGGCCTGGCTGATCCTGAAGACGCCAAAACTTGGCGGCGGTCAATTTATCGTTTCATCGTCCGGTCGCAAACTCAGCCGTGGATGACTGCGCTGGATTGCGCCGATCCTTCTATGCGCGTGGACAAACGCAACGAAAGCCTTTCGCCGCTGCAAGCGCTGGCGCTGCTCAACAACGGTTTTATGGTTACGCAGGCGCAGCATTTCGCCGAGCGTTTGCAGCAGGAAAAGCCGAACGACCTTGCCGCCCAAATTGAACGCGCAGTTTGGCTGGCTTTCGGACGCAAAGCCACAGCTACGGAACAACAAAAATACGTTGCTTTTGCCCGCAGCTATGGCTTGCCGAACCTGTGTCGTGTGCTGCTGAACCTGAATGAATTCACGTTTGCGGATTGAGGCGTTGCAGTAGCCCACACGAAGTCAGCCTGTGATCGTTCTTGCTCCCTGCGGGCTTTTGGCCTCGAATTACCTTACTGATTACACGTTCCACCCTTCGGATCGAAGAGCGTTCCCCACACCTTAAAGCACGGAGCTGGACTCGCCTGGAAATTCGCGGGTAATGTGGTTGAAAAAATGCCATCTTTGACAGTCGCATTCCCCATTAGCGAAATCGTAATCGGCATGTTGGTAGCCGTATTTTTCGGAATATTCAACATGCGAAATTTCCCGCCTAGTCCATTGATAAAGCCGGAGAAAATGGTTTTTGGCATTGGGATCGAGGTGCCGTTAACCACTTCATTGACGTAATACATGACCATCATTTGGGCATCGTAACCTGCGTCATTCTGGAATCTGATCTGCCGTATATCGCTGCTTGTGGCATCGCCGACGGAATTATCGCAGTTTGATACAACCGGATTGACCAAAGTTCCCTCAACGCGATAGCACAGTTCGCCGCTGAAGGAAGCGGGTATGGTCGCAGTTGAAAATTCCGCAAAGGTATCCTCGGCTTTTGCATTAACTCCAGTACCTTTCAGAAACTTGATCTCAATCGGCTTGGGCGATGTCTCCGACGGGATTTCAAGCGTTTCACTTTGCAGCACCATGAGGCCGTTGGATTTAACTGTTTTGGCGACGCCCTGTTTATCGTAATAGGTCGCCGTCATCCTCCCAACAAACCCTGCGTTATTAAAGACCTTGATCTTCCTGCTCGGTGGTGGGTCGCCGGGGAGTGCCGCGATCTCTACCAGCTTGCGTGGTGAAGCTGGACCTTGCCGCACCCAAACGTAGGCATTTGACCAATTAATTTTTGTACCGTCGGCGGAAACGGCTCCCGTTAATCCGTCTGAGGTCGTAAAGGTATTGCCGTTGATCACGGCGGTTGATTTACCACCATAGCCATTATTAATGGATAGCTTAGAACCGCTTTGGGCGACCTTAGCGGGTTTGTCATATTTTTCGCCTTTGTCGTTATACATCTCCCAGCTTCCTTCGAGATTGGGAGTTTGTGCAAACGCTGAAAAGGTCAGCAAGAGTAACCACAAACATGCGGTGATGGCATAGCTTTCTTTCGTATGTTCGAGTTTCATAAACGTAGCTCCTCCGGTGTGAAATTGCTATCTGTGTAATCGTGGATCGTCAGTTACTTCACTTGACTGTTATTACCTTCGCGGTACCGATGGATGTCGCATTTCCATTTAAGGTGCGGTAAGGCTGCGCGGTTATTTTCGTCGGCTCGAACTTAACTGAGAGCAGCAAGTTGTACTCGGCGCTTCCGCTAAAAAGCACGGGGACCGCCTGATTAGCTATCACTTCATTTTTGGCATTACGGCGATCATATTGTGCAGTTGTATCAAGTGATTTTAAGGCGCCGTCTTTATCATCGAAGTATTGATCCCCAACGTAGCTATGCAAGTGACCAGCGAAAATAGCTACGACATTTAAGTTCTCCCCAAGCAGTCGCCCAAATTCTAAGGCTCCAGCAAGCCACCGTAGCTGGGAATAAGCACCCTTCTGAGAAACCCAATCGCCCTTCTCATTCTTAATCGAAGACACATCAAACATACCGAAACCATCAACAGAGTTGATGGAATGCATATTGAGAATCACTTTCTTATCTTTTGATTTACTCAAGAGAGTTCTGAGCCACGGTAAGGAACTCTGAATATCGAAATTCTCATTCCCGGCCTTTCTTGAAGCAAAATTGGAAAACTTATAGGCAAAGGGAGGAAAGTTATTAAGCTGAACAAAACGGTAGTCTCCGACATCCCAGTAATAGGCCAAGCTGCCCGATTTATCCCAGTAACCGGAGTCGTTCCAGTCAAAGCCCTGAATGTTTTTGTTGGCGCGCACGGTTTTGGCAAAGTATTGCATCAAATTCAACTGGCCACCGTATGTACTTATCGCGTTGCCATCGTAAGTGCCATGACTCTCGGAATCTTTCTGGCCCAGATTAAAGGCTGTGTAGTTTTGGTAGTCGTGATTGCCGAGTCCCGGGTAGATCACGTATTTTGATGCGTAGAGGCTTTCAAAAACATCAATCTGGTAATCGTCCATTGTATTGGTGAGGTCGCCGTTTATAACCACACCCTGGGTATCAGGATTGGAGACGCTCAATTTTCCGATAGCCATTGAATGCCATTGATTCGCCGTCTTGCTGTCTTTCGGCCCGTTCTGACAAGGCTTATTCTCACAATATGGATATTGCGGGTCTGACGCAAAGATCATGCTGAAAGAGGAGAGTTTGTTAGCAATCGTTGGAGGTACGATGTAGCACTGCTTCAAAACATTCGGTACCGGGTCTCTGCCAAAGCCAGCAACTCCGCAGTAAATCGCACCCGTCGCGGTCTTCTCCGCCCAAGTGCCGTTCGCTCCGTACCGAATCGTTCTTGTGCCGGTAAATATACAGGGCGCACCTTCCTCTGCACATTTCGTAGCTACGGTCACGATTTTGCAGGTCTTCAAAACGTTCGGAGCCGGGTCTTTGCCAAAGGCGGCAACTCCACAATTAATCCCATCGGTAGCGGTCTTAGAAATCCATTTATCACCCGCACCATAACTAACATCGCCTGTGCCAGAAAACTTACAGCGCTCGCTTTCCTTCGCGCATTCGACCGCTCCGGCAGAGGGAGCCTGTGCGTGGCTACTTGCCTGCACAAACAACAGCACAATCATTATTGCGACTGTATTCCTGATAAATTGACTTACCGTTGGGAAGTAATTGGTTACTCTTTCTTTTCGTTCGAGTTTCATAGTTTTAGGTTCTCCAGTGTGGGGTTGTTACACGAGTAATAGCGAATTACTGACAAGGCCCGTCCTTGGCTGGGCCAAGCAAGGCTCTCAACTCTTCCAGGTTTTCTTTCAAGACGAATGCTGTCGCTCCAGCTTCCGTGGCAAAAGCGCGCGTCCGCGCATCGCCGTAATCGGTAACAATGCAAATGTTTGCGTCAGGATAAGCGGCTCTGATTTGCCGGCTGGCTGTGAAACCATCCACGCGCGGCATTTGAATATCCATCAAGACCCAGTTTGGAAGATTAGCTTGATACGCGGCGAAGGCTTCGTCGCCGTCTGCACATTCGGTGATGACATCAGCAAGATCGCCAACTGTTTCCCGGATAATTTCGCGCATCAAATGGTTGTCTTCCACAATCAGGATTGTCATTTCATGGTTCAGTGCTTTATTGAGTATTGACGGTAGGATAATTGCGCTTTTGAGTGGCTTTGAGTATCCGCTGTATTACGGTATTCGCTCCGTAGAATTACGGTATTTATCTCCGTAGAAATACGGATGCAGGAAGAAAGGTGGAAGCGTATGGCTAAGCGGCGAGAAGCCCGAATTACTCTTTGTCTTTCAGCCGGTCAACGTTTTCAGTAACAAACTTCATCAGGGCATGACGGCCTTTAAGGTTGAATTTTTCGCTGATGTTCAGGCGGTGTTGTTCGACGGTGCGCACGCCCATGAAAAGTGCGGCGGCGATTTCTTTATTGGTTTTGAATTGGGCGATGAGCTTCAGGACTTTGCGTTCTGTGGGCGTTAACTGGTCGAGCAGAGATGGCGGAGCGGGATTTTCTTGCGCGTGGCGTAGCCGTTTGAGCAGCAGGCTGGTAAGTTGCGGGCTGATAAATTCCTGGCCATTGATGACGGCGTTGATGCAATCAATCACTTCTTCGGCGGCGCTGTCTTTGACCAGAAAGCCTTTCACGCCCAGATCGAGCGCGGCGTTCAAAAACTGTTCGTCCTTGTGCATCGTCAGAAAGACAAACTGCAAGGTGAGGCCTTTTTCGCGCAAGGCAGTGAGCACTTCAAAGCCGTCCGCCTTGGGCATGTCAATGTCCAGCAAGGCTACGTCGGCGGGCGTTTGCAGCAAGCGTTCAATCGCTTCCATGCCGTCTTTGGCTTCGCCGGTGACCGCCATTTGCGGCGCGGTTTCGATCAATTGGCGCAAGCCGCTGCGGAAAATCGGATGGTCATCGGCGATGAAAATTTTGATTTTGTCAGTGTCCATCTTTTTCCCCCTGCAACGGTTCTTCGCGCAATGGGATGATTATCGTCACCGTGGTTCCTTTGCCTGTTTCGGATTCAACCAAGTGCTTACCGCCGAGCATGCGCACTCGCTCGGCCAGGCCGATCAAACCAAAGCCGCCGGACTGACTTTCAGAAGTCAAAACAAAGCCTTGCCCGTTGTCCTGGATGCGGGCGGTGACCTGCGTTTCGGTTTGGACGATGCTGATTTCGACGGCAGTGGCGTGGGAGTGCTTGATGATGTTGTTCAGACATTCCTGAATCACACGGTAAAACAGCACCTCATCGTCTTTGGAAAACACTTCGTCAAACAAGGCCACGCGCGCGTTGATTTCCAAGCCGGTCGCTTCACGGATTTTCTCGATCATGGCGTTGAGCGATTCGCGCAGCCCCAGCCGTTCCAGATGATACGGGCGCAGGTTATAGGCAATGCCGCGCACTTCATCCAAGGCGTGTCCTGTCGCGTTGGAAATTTCGTCGAGTTGCGCCGTTACCTTTTCACCGTCGTGTGCTACGCGCTTGCCGATGCTCGTGCGATTTTTGATGACCAGCAAACTCTGGCCAAGCCCGTCGTGTAATTCGGCGGCGATACGTTTGCGTTCGGCTTCCTGCGAAGTGATGAGCTGGCGCGAAAACGCTGTTTTGGCTTCGGCAATCTTGCGCGCCTGAGCCAAGCGCGTATGCGCGATCAACCAGGCCGTTCCCGCGAACCCCACAACTGCCAGCGAGAGAAACCACCAAGTGCGATAAAAATAGGGACGCACAATAACTCTGACCCTTGCGCCGTCGTTGTTCCAAACGCCGTTGGCATTGGCGGCAATGACGCGAAAGGTGTAGCTGCCAGCGGGCAAGTAAGAATAATTCGCGCTGCGCTGGGTGCCCGCTTCCGTCCAGTTATTTTCCAGCCCTTCAAGCTTGTATTTGAATTTGATCTGCGCCGATTTGAGCAGGCTCAATGCCGTGTAATTGATTTCAAGCTGTGATTGTTGAGGACTCAATTCGATTGCGGATTGCGGATTGCGGATTGCGGATTGCAGGAGTTGTGCGTCAATTGTTTTGCGGTCAATGCCGAGATTCTCTATCACGACTGGCGGCGGTTGGGGATTCACGGCTTCGGCTTCGGGATCAATGATGGCGACGCCGCCCATTGTCGGAAACCAGAATTTGCCATCTTTGGCTTTGATGGCCGCTGGCAGCCTGCCGCCATTGCATTCGGCGTTGAGCATGCCGTCTTTTTCGTCGTAAGAAACGCTGTTGAGTTTGGGAATCCTGCCGTCGGCGAAATTGTTTAGTTCCTGCTTGCTGACGCGGTGAATACCGCGATTGCTGGACATCCAGAAGTTGCCGCGTTTGTCTTCGAGGATGGCAAAAACGCCGTTATTGAACAGCCCGTGTTCGACGCGATAGTTGAAAAACCTGCCACCCTTGTACCGCACCAGACCATCGCCATACGTTCCAAACCACAGCACGCCGTCCGCGTCTTCATAAATCGCGCGGACAAAACCTTTTGGGCTGCCAGCTTCGGCATTGAAGCTAATAAATCTGCCGTCTTTGAATTGCGCCAACCCCTCATACGTTCCCGCCCAAAGATTACCGTTTCGGTCAAAGTGAGTGGTGATCACTGCATTGTGCGGCAAGCCGTCGTTGGTGGTGTAATGCGCGATTTCCTTGTCGTCCTTGTATTTGAATAATCCTTCGCCGGTAGCGACCCAGATATTCCCGGTACGGTCAGCGGTAAAGTCTGTAGCTCCGGTTGGAAGATCGTTTTTACCGATTCGTTTTACGAACGAAGGGGCTTCAAATCGCCCGAATCCCCCGCTGCCTTGAAAGCCAAGCCAAACCCGCCCTTGGTAATCTTCCCACAAACCTCTTGTAGTAAGCGGAAAGCCCGGCTGATAGTTCAATCCCAAATCTGCAACCTTGCCTTGCGAGTAACGATTCACGCCTTGCGCTGAGCCGATGAAAATATCTCCGTTTGAGGTTTGGAGCAGCGGATAGACTTCATTGCTGTTCAGCCCATTTTCGGCGGAGAGCGTAGTAATCAGCGTCCGCCGCAAACGCCGTAATCCAGTGGTAGTCGCCAACCAAAAGTTGCCTTCGCGATCTGTGAGGCTGGCGGTTGCGCCGACAACATCGTTCAACTTATATGATGTGAACTGATTGTCTTTGAAGCGCACAAACTGGCTCGGCTTGGGCACATTACGACCTGAGAAAAGGAACCAGACGCTGCCGTCGGCGTCTTCCTTGACCTGATTCGGATAGAGTTCGTTTAAGGCCGGGATTTCCTTTTTCGTAAAGACGGTCACCGTCCCAGCTTGCAAGCGCCAGAGTTCGGCTGCGGGGGTTGCCCTTCTCACCCATAAAGCAGCGTGCTGATCTTCATAAGGTGCAAGGCTGTTGTTACCTCCTAGTTCTTCCACCGTTAATTTTAGTGGATAGGTGGTGACTTGTCCGTCTTGATGCCGAGTGATCTGGTTTGGCCCAATCACCCATTTGGCGCCGGATTTTCCCCAATAAATTTGTTTGGCGTTGGGTTCTTTTTGGTCGGATATCAGCACAAACCGGTCGCCTTGCAGCGCGTAATCTCCTTTGGCCGTTTCAAAAACGGCGTTCCCTTTGGCATCACTCACAATTGCAGCAATAGGCTCAGCCGAAGTTGCAAAATCCGAAAACGAACGAAAAACGCCATTGCGGTAAATGGTCACGACGTAATTTTCCGTATACGCATAAACCGCTCCTTCCCGATCGGCGAAAAGCCGCGCAAAGCGATTATTGACGATGCCTTTGGTGTTGCCCTTGTCGAAGATGGTAAAGCGCACGCCGTCAAACCGCGCCAGCCCGTCAAACGTGCTCAGCCACAAATAGCCATCAGGCGTTTGCGCAAGGCCGGTGACGGTGTTTTGCGGCAAGCCGTTCGCGGTCGTCCATACGTCAAAGCCGTATTCTTGCGCGAGCGCGGTCGCGGTTAAGCAAAGCAAAAACAGGACGCACGCCAGCGCCGCTCGACCTTGAATTTTTCGTCCGTCGCAATGCTTTCTCATCTGGTCATTATTTGGTGTTGATGCTCACAGCATTGGCTGTTTTGCCATCCACACGCAACACCACCTCAACATTGCCGCGTCCGGCCAAACCACGCGGGATGGCGATGTTGATTTGATCAACTCCGGCGAAATCCTCCTGCGCTCCGGCGAAGCTCACGTCGGCATTTGCTCCGCCAATCGTCGCCGTCACCGCGACAATTGAGCTGCGGTTGCGAGAGCCGGTTCCAAACGCAATCAGGAAAAGTTGGTCGGTCGCGGCGCCAAAATCAATCGGCAGCGGTTCATAACGACCGGTCGCCTGGTTGAATTGCGCGACGGGTTCGTAACTTTGCGAACCGTTCGCCTTGACGCGCAACACGGTTGCCGCCGGAACTCCGCGCCCGCTGGCATCGGCTGTGAACAACCCAGGCGCAACCGTAGCGACTTGCAGCAAACCCGCAGCCAAGATGTTGTTACCCTGTTTAATCGTAACTGAGCCTTCGCCAATCGCCGTTCCAACTGGAATCTGGTAATTGATCTGCGTGGGCGAAACGAAAAACAGCGGAGCCAGTCGCTCAACTCCCAGCACGTCTTTGACCGCCACTGAAACTCCGCCCAAGGTTTCAGGCAATGGCAACGAACTCGCCACAACCGTAGCTGTCGTCAGATTCGTTCCGAAACCGGAAACAATGGATTCCGCAGCCACGGTTCCCATCGCGAAACTTGCAGCCGAAACGCTGGCAAAAGCCGGCGCAGCGCTGGCCGCCGTTCCAAAAACCGTGAACTTGAAGGCCGGAGTTACCGCGACTCCGCTGGGCGCTCCGAGGTCGTTGACGAACCAGCGACCGTAAAAAGTCGCTCCGATCAACGCCGGATTGTTTGGAATCGTCAGGCTGGCCGAAGCATATCCGTTGCCAGCGCCAACGCCGTTCAATGGAACACTGACGCGCGCAAATGAAGCATTCGCCGGGATGTTTGAGCCTGCGCCGGGATCGTTGGCGTCAATTACCAAAGTCGCCGTAGCTCCGCCCGGCGCGCCATAAACTCCAACGGTGAAACGTGGATTGCCCAGAATTGGCGGTTCGATGGCGACGACTTGAGGAACCTGTCCGCCAGTTCCCGCGACGCCGGTTTCGACAATTTGCGGCACGCGCATGGATTCGGAATAAAGCATTGGACGGTCGAAAGGCGCGGTTTCAGCCGAAACACGCGGATCGGTCAGCGGACGTTTCAGGAAAGCGACCAAGTCGGCTTTCTGTTGCGCGCTCAAATTACGAGGTCTGATTTCATTACGATTCGTGTTTGGGCCGGGAAAATCTCCGCCGCGATTGTAAAACTCTACAACCTCTTCCAGCGTCTTGAACCGTCCGTTGTGCATGTACGGCGCGCGCAATTCCACGTTGCGCAGGCTGGGCGAGCGGAAACGTCCCATGTCATTTTGGTTTTGCGTGACCACGAAACGCCCGGTGTCTTCGGCGGCTGGCCGCACGCCTGTGTTTTGAAACTGACCATCCGAAAAGAAAGGCGCGACGTGGCAATCGTTGCAATCGTTTTGATTGAAAACCTGCTGGCCGCGAGCTTCAGCCGCCGTCAAATCGCCAAGGTCGAAAGGTGCGCGATCGGAATAAAGCGTCCGCTGATAAGTCGCCATCGCCATCGCAATCCGCACCGGCGTCACATCAGGCGCGCCAAAAGCTTCGTTGAAAAGTTCAGGGTAGCTGCGACCGCCGATCCAAGCCGAAAGCGCCGCCGGAACCGCCGGCGAAAGCGCCAATGGTTTTGATGCCGTCACCCGCGCCGCCACATCATTCCAATCGCGCGCGGTGTGCCCCATCTCTACATCGTTGACCGGCGGAGCCAGCGCCTGACTTTCCAATGCACCTCCGTTTGCCATCACCACGGCGTTGGTCAGCGGGTCTCTAAAAATCTGGGTTGCCCGGCCATCCCAAAACAGCGCGTTCGGATAGCCGGAATTGATATGAGACATGCTCCTGCGTCCGGTCACTTGTTCTTTCAAACCAAAGCTGGCAGTCAATTTATAGCTGCCATTGGCCAGCGCCAGCGGAACTCCGGCGGAGCCTTGAATATCATCGGCGTTGCCGAAAATTCCGTCAGGGCCGGGATGCGTCGAGCGAGTTCCAGGGCTGGCCGAACGCGGATCTGAACCACCATTCGTTGCCACGTGGCAAGTTCCGCAGGCGACCGTTCGGGTCGAAGAAAGTTGTTCGTCCCAAAAAAGCGTTTTGCCCAACGCGGCTTTGGTCGCGGTTACAGGATTGCCC
>JAGNMH010000078.1 GCA_017991275.1 Acidobacteriota bacterium | reverse complement strand
AAATCTGGCAGGGTCTGCGCCTGCAACGTCGGCGCGAACAGCCCAAGGAACGATAAGAATATGACTACCTGCATATCGCCAATTCCAGCACGTTTACTCTTTTGATTCCAACGCTTTCAAATCGCGCTCAATACTGGCGACAAGCTGCGATTGGTTCATAGCCGATGCCAGCCTCAACGCCTCGCGCAAAGTATGAGCGCCTTTAGTTTTGTCGCCTGCGCGAATGTAAGTCGCGCCGAGCGCGTACATATTGCGCGGGGTTTCTGCGCTTTCCGGCGTCAGCGACTTTTGAAACTGTTCTATGGCTTCAGGCAATTTATTTTGATTGACCAGAATCCTGCCCAGATGAAAGTGCGCGGCTGTGTAACCGGATTTGTTTTCGACGGCTTTGCGAAAATGCGCTGCGGCTTCGTCCAGCTTGCCGTCGGTTTCTATGATGACGCCGAAATTGAAATGCGCTTCGGCGTAATGCGGATTCAGCCGAAGACAGGTTTGAAACGCGGCGGCGGCCTCGCTCAAACGTTCCTGACCAGCCAACAAAACTCCGAAGTTGTAATGCAATTCGGGAATGTCAGGATTGGTGTCGGCGGCTTTGCGAAATGATTGCTGCGCTTTTTCAAACTGCCCGCTGCGGCCATAAAGAGAAATCAGGTTGACGTGCGCCTGCACCAGACCCGGATCAAGGGCTAACGCCTGTTCATGAGCTGCAATTGATTCGGCCAGCCTGCCTTCGCGCTCCAGCGCGGCTCCGCGCTTCAAATGTTCCGAAGCTTCGGCGTTGGCTTTTGCTTTGGCTGTGTTTTCTTCCGGCTTGTGATCGTGAGGCTTTTCGACTTCAACTTTCTTCATCGGCGGAGTTTTGAAATCGAAGCGCAATAATTCTGCGGCGCTTTTGCCGACGTTATCACCAGCAACGCTTTTGCCTGCTGGAATCCAGTGCGTTTGCCCGGGCAGCAATTCAATCGCTCCCTTCCCAATTTTGAACTGCGCCTTGCTGAGCACGACAAACAAAATCGGCTCGGCGGCATTGGCAACTTCCAGGCAGGCTTTTCCAGCGGCGCACACCAGCCGCGTGATTCGCACTTGCTCGTTTTCAAACTGAACTTTTTGGAAGTTTTCACCCGCCGGGTAATCTTCGCGGAAGTATTTTCCGCGCAAAGTGTTCTGGTCTTTGGCTGGTTCGGTTTTCAGTTCAACACGAAGAAAATCGCTGGCCGTGTCGCTCAGGTTTTCAACTGCGTGAGTTTCCCTGACGGCTTTGTACAAACGAAAACTGCCGCCTTTAACCGCCGGGCGAGTCACCGCGCCATAAGCCAGCCCGACATGCTTGAAGACAACCGGCCCGGCGTCATTTAGGTAAACATACGCCGTTCCATACAGCGCATGATCGTGTTCTGGAATTTTTGTATGCGGCGCGTAATGAACTCGCTGGACGCGAACGTGTTCGTTTTCAAATTCGGTTTTATAAGAATCAGACGCGACTTTCGTCGGGTCTTGCGCGAGAGTAGTAATGGACAGCAAACAGACTATAAGTTGTAAGGTCAGAATTTTCATTTCAGATTTTCCATTTGAAATTTGGCAGCGGGCATTTTCATTTTGCCATGACAGATGCTCCGTAGCTTTATCGGGCAATGACAAATGAAAAAAGACAATTGAGAAATGGAAAATTATCTTGCTCCCTGAGCCATTAAAAACTCAAGGCCGATACAAAACGAGGGAACTGCATCATCTGCAATCCCCTCGTTTTGTTCAAACATCTGGCGAGCTTTAGAAGCTCAGACGCAAACCGAAGCGGAATAGACGTTCGTCAATTCCTTCACGTCCATACTGCCGTGTGCTTGTGATCTCCATAAAACCGTTGAGCCTGGGGAGACCATTGGCATCCGTCAGAATGTTGCCAGCAGCGTCGCGTGAGGGCGCTGAAGCGTTCCCGCCAGGCGCATTCAGATGCGGCGTGTTGGTGAAATTGAAACCTTCAACACGGAACTGAAGTTTGAACTTTTCAGTGAGTCTGAATTCACGGAACAACCCCATGTCCAGATTGACCGTGCCCGGACTGATAAGTGCGTTGAAGGCCGAAGTCCCAAACCTGGCGCCTGTGACGGGCATGAAAGCGGTTGGGTCATAGTACGGCGTACCGCGTCCGAAGCCACCTAGTTTCGTCACTTCAGATTTGACCCGGTCGGCTCGCTGTGAACTGCCCGGCGCGTTAAGCGATGTGCCGTCCGCAGTAACCGTAAACGGAGTGCCGGAGAATGCTCCAAACAGCCAGCTCAACTGCCAGCCGCCTCCAAGTGCGGACACTACACGATTGTCATTACCCCAACGCTTGCCTTTGCCAAACGGCAGTTCCCAGGACCCGGAGAACTGGAAGTTATGCCGCCTGTCTATGCTTAGCAAGCCGCGATTGAGGTAGATAAAGTTCGGATCGTTAATAGCCAGCGCCGAATCATTATCGCCGCCCAGATTTGCCAGACCGATCGCTTTCGACCAGGTGTAAGCCACATCCAATTGCAGACCGTTGGAGAAACGCTTCTTGAGCGTTGCCTGCAGAGAATCGTAATGGGAATTGGCCATTCCGTTCTGCAAACTGGTCGAAGCAACTCGTCCGAACAATTGATTGAGAGGCTGGCTGGCTGATCCGCCGCCGACCCTTCCGGCATTCAGGTTGATTTGGCCTGACTGACGAATTGTGCGGGTTGCGATGTAACCGGCAGAACCGGTGAAGCCCCAGCCGATGTTTTTCTCAAGCACCAGGTTCCAGGATTGGATGTATGGACGATCGAATTTATCACCCAGTGTCAGGACATTGACATTGCCCGGAACAGCCACTGTTCCACTGCTGATGTCAGGCGCTGGTGACGGAGGAATCCCGTCTTTGAGCAATGTACCGTACGTTGCCGAATTTGCTGGCGTGATGTTGAAGGCCAGTAACATCGGATAGTTGGTGCGGAAGGTTCGCGCCAGACTGATCGGATCATAGGTGATGCCATAACCGCTGCGCACCACAAATGAATCGTTGACGCGCCAGGCGATGCCAAGTCGCGGCGAGAAAAGCTTCTTGCTCATCTTCACGCCGCAATCTTGAGGTACGTTGCCCACACCACAGACCTTCATCGTGTTGGTGGCCAGGTCGTAGCGTTCAATCCCGCGATCTTCGCGCTGCGGCATCGGGTAAAACTCATAACGAGTACCCAAACTCATAGTCAGGTTCGGACGGACCTGCCAGCTATCACGAACGTAAAAACTGTAGGCTCGTGACTTGTAGATGATCGGCGGTTGCACGAGCAAAGTGCGGCCCGCATTGGTGGTGTAACCCAACAGGAACGTGGCAAACGAGTTCCAGTTGTTGCCCGACGAGAAACTGGAACAGGACGTCCCCGCTGTATTCAGGCTGTTGCACAGCCGGGTCGGCCCTTGCCCGAATTGAAATCCGCCTGATCCCGGTTCGGCTGTACCGCCACCGTTCCATTCTGCCTGCAGGTGGTTCAAAGTCTGACGGGCAATGTCTGATCCAAAGCGAATGTTGTGATTGCGCTTCGTCCAGTTGAAGTTGATCACATAGACCCATTGCGGATCGTTGCGAGTGTAGGGCATGAAGGCATCCTGCACGCCGATGTTGGCAAAGCCGCTGATGGCGAAGCGCGGCCAGCCATTTTCAAAATCCCGCGTGCCATTGGTACCGGGAATCTTAAGCACATCCAAGCCGATCTTTTGATCCAGGAATCCCTGCTCAGAACTCGTACCCTGCTTGGTGTAACCAAGGTTGGCGTCAATGACAAAATTGGATGTCAGTGTATACACACCGGCGATTGTCATTCCGTAGGTGTTGCCCGACGCTGTTCCGGTGTTACCGCCCTGTGACGCGGTGCCGACACCATCAGCTGCGCCTAGCGCACCTGGATTGAGCTGTTTGTATTTCAGGAAACTGAAGCGTCCGTAAGTAGTTAATTTATCCGTGACGTTCCAGTTGACCTTCGCGTCAACTGTCTTTTTGTCATAAGCGTAAGGAGCTGTCGCGTAATAGTTGCTGGTAAAACCAGGGCGATTAGGCAATGGAACGAAGGATAGAATCTTCGCGGAAATCGGATCAATCCGGTTCGCTGGAATCTGGGCTCCTGTAAAAGCAACACGATTCAAACCCAATGGTGTGCCCGTTGCCGGGTCATATATGCTGCCGCCGCCGCCTGAAAGGTCGCCAGCGCGCATCTCAGCCGTTGGAAGCGTCAAAAACTGAGCGCCCAATTGACGATCGTTTGTGCCTTCGTAACTGCCGAAGTAAAACAATTTATTTTTGATGATCGGGCCGCCAAACGTTCCACCAAATTGGTTGAAGACACGTTTGGGCTTGTCCTGCGGAATCCCGTTTATTGGAGTCAATGACCACGGCCTTGCTTTGGTGTGGTTATCATCATGATATTCAAAGGCCGAACCGTGCATATTGTTGGTTCCGCTCTTGATCTGCACATTTACAGCCGCGCCACCTGCCAGACCTTGTTCAGCGTCGAAATTGTTGGTTACGACGTTGACCGTCTCAATCGCTTCAAGCGAAGGAACATAGGCCGTAACGTGCGGCAAAAAAAGATTGTACTGGCTGGCTCCGTCAATTCGGACATTGTTGGAACTACTGTTCGTCCCGTTGACATTGTATTGCAGCGCGCGCGACGGATTGGTTGGCACCGAGTGCGCGTTTGCCGGCGGAGTGATTCCCGGCAACGACCTGAAAAGTTGCTGGTAGTTGCGCCCCGGTGGGATTGGCAAGTTCAATAATTTCTGGCTTGTCAGCTCAGATCGCACTTCAGCACGATCTGTCTGCAACAGCACAGCATCGGCAGTGACCGAAACCGTTTCAGAAACCTGCCCAACTTCAAGCGAAATTTGTGAACGCGTGATGTTGTTCAGCGTCACTTCGACATTGCTGCGAGTGAAGGTTTTGAATCCAGTCTTGCTGACCGTAATTTCATAAAATCCGGTCTGAACTGTGGGGAAGTTATAAGCCCCTTCCACATTTGTGATCGTATCGCGAGTTTGGTTATTGGCCTTGTTGATGATTTTGACGGTCGCGCCGGAAACAGCCGCTCCGTTGTTGTCCACAACGTTGCCGACCATCGAACCATAAAGTACCTGTGCATTGGCGGTTGCCGACAGAATTACTGTCACCATCAGCGCAACCAACGACAGGCTTAAACGCGAAAGCCACTGAGAGCTTTGCTGAAAATTCATATTGAGCCTCCGAGTTGATTGAGGAGTTTTGTAAGGTCACATTTGTAGTTCCACCTTTAAGCAACTAACTAATCAGCGATGACCAATCTTGTCACCTGAAGGTAACGCTACAAACGCCTTTATTGAGTTTGAATTTAGAAACTGAGCTGCGAATAGAATTCGATCCAATGCAGCATATTCATTGAATAGTCACACGTTAGAAATTCAAGCTGGAGCCTGATCTCTACAAAAAACAGATGCTATTTAACGTGTTGTGGAAGACTTCCCGGTAAGTAATCTGTTTCAGCAAAGCTACTTTGAAAGCCGACTCTTTGGATGTTAGGAAGTCCGAGATGAATCAGTCCGGTCGGCTGCGCGGATTATCAATATGGTATGACCAGGTGTCAACGAGATCGAAGCTTTTCTTTGTGGCAAATAAAAAAGATTTCTGACGATTGCATAAGGCTTCTGTTGGCAGGCTCAATTGCTGTGAGTTGATACACCGCACATCAGGAAAACGTGCTGAAGAGTTGCCCTGATGACGACGCTCCACTATGCTAAGCGCGCTTTTGGTACAACCCTCTTTTTCCTGACGGAAATCAGATCAAAAATTCGGAGGTTCAATGGGACAGCAAACCACGTCTGGCGCTGCGGCTTCGTCAGTGGCCAAGATCAAAAATCTGCGCTGGTACATCTGCGGCCTGCTCTTTTTTGCGACGGTCGTCAATTACGTTGACCGTCAAGTGCTGGGTGCGCTCGCCCCGCAATTGCAAAAAGAGATTGGCTGGACAGAATCTGAATATAGCCAGATTGTGATCGCGTTTCAGATTGCTTACGCCGTAATGTTTCTGGTTTGGGGCGGAGTGCTTGACCGCATCGGCGTCAAACGCGGGTTTACGATTGCACTCATACTCTGGTCATTGGCGGCGATAGGTCACGCATTTGTCACCAACGGGGGAGTGTTGGCCGCGCTTGAACCGTTTCGCGCCGGCTTTGCAAGCATAGGTGCAGGATACGAGGCCTCCTGGCTGGCGCAGGTTCCGCTGTTGGGCAAATTGATCGGCTTTCTGGTTGGCCTGTTTGTCTTTGTGCATCCGATTGCGTTTGGTTTCGCCGTCATGCGCTTTCTGCTTGGTTTGGGCGAAGCTGCTAACTTCCCGGCCTCCATCAAAACAGTGGCCGAATGGTTTCCGAAGAAAGAGCGCGCGCTGGCAACCGGAATCTTCAATGCGGGGACGAACGTGGGAGCAATTGTCGCCCCTGCCACGGCGTTATGGCTTTCGGCCAGGTATGGCTGGCAGAGCGCATTCATATTTACCGGCGTGGTTGGGTTCTTATGGCTTATCTTCTGGTTATTTTTGTATCAAAGCCCCGAAGTTCACCAACGCCTTTCTGCGGAAGAATTCAGCCTGATTCGCGACACTGAACCTGAAGAGGTGGGAGACAAGACTCCCTGGTTGCCACTGTTGAAATACCGTCAGCTTTGGGCTTTTTCTTTCGGCAAGATGCTGACCGATCCTGTCTGGTGGTTTTATCTTTTCTGGCTGCCAAAATTCCTCAACAAGAATTACGGCGTTGAAAAAACGGATTTGATCCCTTATCTGACGGCTGTTTACATCATTGCGGATGTCGGTTCTGTCGGAGGCGGCTGGTTATCTTCTGTTTTGATCAAACGCGGATGGACGGTCAACCGAGCGCGGAAGTTGACGCTGTTCATTTTCGCCGCCGTCATGCCGCTGGTGGCGGTGGCTTATTATTCAAAAAGCGCCTGGATGGCGTCGCTGTTGATAGGAATTGCAGCGGGCGCGCATCAAGGCTGGTCGGCCAACTTATTCACCTTGCCCGGAGATATGTTCCCGCGCAAAGCCGTTGCTTCGGTTGTCGGCATAGGCAGTTGTATGGGCGCACTGGGAGGCATAGTTCTGCCGCTTTATGCCGGAAAGGTTCTGGATAAAAATCCGAACTATTACCTGCCCATGTTCATCATTGCAGGCGGAGCGTACCTTGTGGCCTGGTGCGTGATTCACGTGCTGGTGCCAAAGATGGAGCCGGCAAAAATTGATTGACCGTCAAAGATAAACGAGGTCAGCACCAACCAAAGGGCAAGGATCAAAAACTGGATTCAGTTGTTGATCCTTGCCCTTGATTTTGTAGCGCGAACTGTAAACTTGCACCGTGCCGACTGAAAATTCCGGTCACGAATTCCAGGCCGAATTCTTGACAAGACCGGCTTATGGCGGCAGGCTGAAGCCCACCAGATACAAACAACTTCGCAAGAAAATTCTTGAAGCTTAGGAGGCCTTTACAATGACCATAAGCGTTCCATCAACCAATCATGGCAGGCTGATGACCGGTTTATCTGCCTGTTTCCTTGTTTTCTGCCTTTTCTCTGTTTTGAATCGTCCAGCCTTGCTGGCCCAGCAACAAGCCAGTTTCACAGATGCCCAGGCTGCGCGAGGTCAGGCGCTTTACGACAGCAAGTGCGCCAAATGCCACGGCAACCAAATGGACAATGGCACGGCGGCGGCTCTGGTCGGCGGAAAGTTCATGGCCAAGTGGGCAGGCAAATCAGTTGACGATCTTTTTTACATCACCAAAACACAGATGCCTTACGGCGCGGGCGGAACGATGAAAGATCAGGAATACGTTGACGTCGTCGCCCTGATGCTGAAAGCAAACGGTCACAAATCCGGCGCTCAGGAATTGAAAGCCGACGCTTCGTTGAAACAACTGAAAATTCAGGCTCAGAACGGGTCGAAAGAAAATGCCATTGCTCAGTCAGGCGAAGCGAAAAACGCGGCTCCCGCTGGAGCTCCATCGGCAAAATTTCCGACTCAAGCTGAACTGAATTCTGCCGCAACAAATTCGACCGACTGGCTGGTGTCGAATCACGATTACGGCGGACAGCGTTTTGTTGATTTGAAGCAGATCAACGTTCGCAACGCAGCCAGCTTGCGACCAGCCTGCATGTATCAAGCCAGCGACACCAAAGCTTTTCACAACAACCCAATCGTGTATCGCGGAGTTATGTACATCACCACCAGCAACGCGACGATTGCGATTGATGCGACGAACTGTAAACGCAAGTGGCGGCACGATTGGCGACCGCGTTCCATCGAAGTCTGGCCGCCGAATCGTGGCGTAGCCATCAAAGAAGGCCGAGTCGTTCGCGGAACCACCGACGGTTATTTGTTCGCGCTGGATATGGAAACCGGCAAAGAGTTGTGGGTGAAGAAAGTCGTGGATTCATCCAAAAACGAAGGCTCGTTCAACATGGCTCCGGTGATTTTTGAAGACCTGATTCTGATGGGATTGGGCATCAGCGAACAGGGAGTGCCGGGCTGGGTCAGCGCCTTCAAACTGGAAGACGGCGAACAGGTCTGGCGGTTTAACACGATTCCAAAACCGGGCGAGCCGGGTTCGGAAACCTGGAGCGATGCGCGAATTATGATGACCGGCGGCGGAGGCGTTTGGGCGCCGATGTCGCTGGATGCCGAAGCCGGATTGCTTTACGCGCCTGTGGCCAATCCCGCGCCGGACTTTCACGACGACAATCGCGCCGGAGCCAACCTGTACACCAACACCATGCTGGTGTTGGACGCGCGAACCGGAAAGTTGAAGTGGTATTACCAGGCGACTCCGCACGACACTCACGATTACGACACCACTCAAGTCAGTCCGCTGTTTGAATCCACAGTCGGCGGCAAAAAACGAAAACTGGTGGTCGTCAGCGGCAAAGACGGTTTGATGCACGTGCTTGATCGCGAAACCAAAGAGCATCTTTACGAAGTTCCGGTGACAACCCGGTTGAACGTTGAAGTCCCATTGAAATCCACAGAGGGAACTCGTGTTTGTCCCGGCGTTCAGGGCGGTGTGCAATGGAACGGCCCGGCCTTTAACCCGCGAACGAATATGCTTTACGTCAACGCCGTGGATTGGTGCGGCACATTTCGCGAAGCCAAAGAATCCCGCTTTGTTCCAGGCCAGATTTACATGGGCGGCACTCATACTGCCGATCCGCTGGACAAAGCACGCGGCTGGTTGACGGCGGTTGACGCTTCAACTGGCAAAGTCGCCTGGAAGTACGAATCCGGCAAACCAATGCTGGCGGCGGTCACGACGACTTCGGGCGATGTGGTTTTCACAGGCGAATTGTCCGGAGACTTTTTGACTCTTGACGCCAAAACCGGCAAACCGCTTTACCGATTCAACACCGGCGGAGCGATGAACGGCGGAGTGATTACTTACGCCATCAACGGCAAACAATACGTCGCCGCAGTTTCGGGCAGCGCCTCTGGATTCTGGCAAGTCCCGGCTGGCTCTTCGACGGTGGTCGTCTTCTCGTTGCCATAACCTGTATGCAGTGTAGCGCGCGTGAGTTGACTGCCTGCTCACGCGCGCCGTACCGCACTTTTTTGTCATTAACCGTTATCTCTTCAGCCGAAAGAACAATGACCTTTCCATACTGCAAAGCTGAATCCCGCTCAACGCCGCCTGTGTTTGGTTCGATTTAGCAACGACACAAGCGAACCTCAAAATTCTCGCTGATTCACCACTTCTTACTGCAAGCAGTATTGATTTGCTGGCGGCTTCCGCTTGCTTGTAGTATTCGCGCTTCGTTCGCTTCTAACTCACAGGCAAAATGTTTCGACAGGATTTACAGAATTGAACAGGATTGAAAACCTTGATTGGACTGATTGACCATTAATCGTGTTCATCCTGTAACCCTGGTCCATATCTTTCTGATTTTATCTGTTATGAAAAAAGCACTTATCACAGGCATCACCGGGCAAGACGGCAGTTATTTAACTGAACTGTTGCTCGGCCAAGGTTACGAAGTTTACGGCATCATTCGCCGCGCCAGCACATTCAACACCGAACGGCTGGATCACATTTATCAGGACCCGCACGAACAAGGCCGTCGGTTGAAACTGGTTTACGGAGATTTGAACGATGCCAGTTCGCTGAACAAGATTTTGCGCGACGTTCAGCCCGACGAAATTTACAACCTCGGCGCGCAATCGCACGTTCGCGTCAGCTTCGACATTCCCGAATACACCGCTGAAGTCGGTGGCCTGGGAACTTTGCGATTGCTGGAAGCGATCCGCGAAACCGGCTTGAACAAGACACGGTTTTATCAGGCTTCGTCGTCGGAGCTTTACGGCAAGGTGCAGGAAATTCCGCAAAGCGAAACCACCCCGTTTTACCCGCGCAGCCCTTATGGCGTTGCCAAACTTTACGCTTACTGGATCACGGTCAATTACCGTGAAAGTTACGGACTGTTTGCCTGCAATGGCATTTTGTTCAACCACGAAAGCGAACGGCGCGGAGCTACGTTTGTGACCCGCAAAGTCACTCAGGCGGCGGCGGCGATCAAGCTGGGATTGCAGGACAAACTCTTTCTGGGGAACCTGGACGCCAAGCGCGATTGGGGACATGCCAAAGATTATGTCCGCGCCATGTGGATGATGCTGCAACAGGACGAAGCCGACGATTACGTTATCGCCACCGGAGAAACTCATTCGGTGCGCGAACTTCTGGACGAAGCTTTCGGTCATCTGGAACTGGACTGGCAAAAATACGTTGAAATTGATGCGCGCTATTTTCGTCCGGCTGAGGTTGACCTATTGATTGGCGATGCGACCAAAGCAAAACAAAAACTCGGCTGGCAGCCGGAAATAACTTTCCGTGAATTAGTCACGACGATGGTGGATGCTGACCTGGCGGAGTTGAAGAAGAAGCACAATTTTCAATGAAAATGTTTGGAGTGCTGCGACTCGGCGCAGCTTTGCATTCGATACCATCGGCTTTCTTGTAACAGTAGCCACTCAGCACCGAATGGCAGCGGTGTCGGGCCACAGTGCTCCACAATTTGGAACTGATGACAAATAAATTTTCTTACGAAAGAGTAGTTGTAACCGGTGGAGCGGGTTTTCTAGGCTCGTACGTGGTCGAGAAGCTGCGCCAGCGCGGAGTCAAAAACATATTCATTCCGCGCAGCCAGAATTACGACCTGGTCAATGCCGAAGACGTGAGGCGAATGTATGACGACGCCCAGCCAGATTTGGTGATTCACCTGGCGGCGGTGGTCGGAGGCATCGGAGCCAATCGTGTCAATCCGGGCAAATACTTTTATGACAACCTGATGATGGGCGTGCAGTTGATGGAAGAAGGCAGATTGCGAAACTTGAGGAAGTTCGTGGCCACCGGAACCATTTGCGCTTATCCAAAATTCACTCCTGTGCCATTTCACGAAGACGAACTGTGGAACGGCTATCCGGAAGAAACCAACGCTCCTTATGGCCTGGCCAAGAAGATGATGCTGGTTCAGTCGCAGGCTTATCGCCAGCAATACGACTTCAATTCGATTTTTCTGCTGCCGGTGAATTTGTACGGGCCGCGCGATAACTTCGACCCGGAAAGCTCGCACGTTATTCCGGCGCTGATTCGCAAATGCGTCGAAGCTATCGAACGCGACGAAGATCACATCACTTGCTGGGGAACCGGCGCGGCTACGCGGGAGTTTTTGCACGCCGAAGATTGCGCCGAAGGTTTGGTCATGGCGGCTGAAAGTTACGACAAATCGGAACCGGTAAACCTGGGCGCGGGTTTTGAAATCTCAATCAAGGATTTGACTGAAAAGATTGTCAGGTTGACAGGTTTTACAGGTTGCATCGAATGGGATGCGACCAAGCCCGACGGCCAGCCTCGTCGCTGTTTGGATACTTCGCGCGCGGAACGCGAATTTGGTTTCCGCGCGCGAATCGGTTTTGATGAAGGCTTACGACAGACGATTGATTGGTATCGAAAGCAGCTTGGTTGATTTTGATCCACACTATCAGGCATCAGTCGCCCTTGCCGATTTGACGAAGTCAGACCCCTGATTGAAAAAATGGCGAAAAATTCGTAATGCCTCAGTTATGGGCTACAGTC
>JAGNMH010000077.1 GCA_017991275.1 Acidobacteriota bacterium | reverse complement strand
GGAAATCGCTGCGCAGGTTAGCGAAGCCGAAGGTCAACGCGCCAAAGAACAAGTCATGTTCGCCATGCGAATCGCCAGCGCCAAACTCAACCTGGCTCAAAAGAAAGTACAGGAATCATTTCAACACGATAGTCAACACGATGGTCAACACGATGACGACCGACAAGAGGTTCGTGATCAAAACTAATCAAAGCATGTAGTCCCGCCTTTAGGCGGAATGGGTGTGATCGCCGAAACCTTCCGCCTAAAGGCGGGACTACGAACTTTTCAACGGAGGGAACCATGAAATCAATCGCGCTTAAACTGACAAACATAGCCTTGCTGACGGCATTTCTGGCCGTCGCCGCGTTCGCCCAAAATGCCCGCATTCAAATGGATCACATTGATCGGCTTTTCCCCAACGCAGCCGAAACCATAGACGTGCGAATTGACGGCGCGCTGCTGCAAATCGCCTCTAAGTTTTTGGACAAAAACAAAACTAACGAAGTCCAGGTCAGGGAAATCCTGAACGTGCTGAAAGGCGTTTACGTCAAAGGCGTGGAATTCGACAAAGACGGCCAGTTCACCGAACAGGATGTCGAAGCCGTTCGGCAACAACTTAACGCGCCCGGCTGGTCGAAAATCGTGGGCGTCCGCAGCAAAAAAGACGGCGAAAATGTCGAAGTCTCATTGATGATTAACAACGGCTTGATCGAAGGCATAGGCGTTCTGATCACGGACGCGAAACAGTTGATGGTCGTCAATGTCGTAGGCCCGATTGACCCTGAAAAGATCGGCGAATTGCGCGGCAGCTTCGGCATACCGAAAGATTTCGATTTTGACTTCAGCAGAGCCAGACGCAATTGATGTAGAAGAGGATTTTTATCCACGAAGCACACGAAGAAGCACGAAGCTTTTTCCTTCTTAGTGTTCCTTCGTGCCCTTCGTGGATAATGTTTTTTTTGGGAGGTAGTGATGATTCGACTCCAAAACATAATTAGGTTGCTCTGTGTTGCAACGGTAATGACGGCGCTGCTGGCTGTCGGCACGCAAGCTCAAAGCAAGCCATTCGTCCCCAAAGGTGGCGGCTTCAACGACGTAGTCAAACATCTGGAAAAGAATTACGGCGCAAAGAAAACCAAAATCCCAATGCTGGGTTTGGCGAAGTTCGCAATCTGGATGGTGCGCCCAGCCGGCGTCAAAGGTTTCAAGCTGGCGGTTTTTGAAGATCAGAATTTTGCCAAGCGCGCTGAAGCGGCTTCCTTCAGTCAAGCAATGCGCCAGGCATTCAAAAAAGACTGGTCGCCGCTGGTTCAGATCAGTTCCAAACGCGACGGCGATAACCACACATTCATTTACATCAGGCAGTCAAAGAAAGACGTGGAGTTCGCGCTGGCCTCGCTGGCGGAAAGCGAAGCCGTTGTCATGCAGGTCAAATTCAATCCCGAAGCCGCCGCTCGTTTTTTGGAAAACCCGAAGATCATGGGAATTTCGCTGGGCAATTCCGTTCGCGGCAACAACACTGCCGTCAATTTGCCTGCCCCAAAACCGAACCAAACGGCGACTGCTTCGGCAACTTCGGTTGATGACAATTCGAAACGAATCGTTATCAAAAGCGACAATGATTCATCATCGCAACCGGCAACTCGTCCAACTTTAAGCTCGAACCCAACTGATGAAAGCGGTTCGCCGCTGTCGGCCAGTTCCAAAGAAGCCGCAAAACCAAACGAGCCGATCGAAGTCAAAACTCCGCCGCGCGAAGACACACTAAGAATCGAAACTCGTCTGGTCAATTTGAACGTCAAGGCATTGGATAAATCCGGCCAGCCGATCACAAACCTGAAGCAAGAAGATTTTGCCATCTTCGAGGACGGCGTGAAGCATGAAGTCGCCTACTTCAAACCGGTTAATGCTCCGGTCAATCTGGTTATGCTGATAGACCTGAGCGGCAGTACTCAGAAAAAGCGAAAAGCGATGATCGAAGCTGCCAACCGGTTCATTGATTCGCTGCCCGCGGGCGACAAAGTTTCGCTGGTCGCTTTTACGCGCCAATACAAACCGCTGACCGATTTCACATCCGACAAAAAAGCGCTGAAAGAAGCCGTTAAAAAGATCAACAAGATCGGCGGCGGCACCGCGTTTTACGACGCAACCTGGAAGGCACTGGATCAGCTTGGCAAGTTGACCGAAGCTCGCAAGGCGATTGTCGTCCTGACCGATGGCGAAGACGAATCGCTGGTCAGCGACCGCGAAACCATGCACAGCTACGACGATTTGCTTGGCCGCGCTTCCGAAGAAGACGTGACGATTTATCCGATCTATTTCAGCCCGAACAACCAGATCAATAAAATAGGCATTTTGTTCGGCGGCAACGGCAGCTTCATCGGTGGTGAAAGCAAAGGCAAAACTGCTCGCAAACAACTGGAAGAACTGGCAGCACAAACTGGCGGAGAAATCTTCAGCGCACAGCGCGAAGACGATCTGGAAAGCGCTTACAAAATGGTCGCAAATGAATTGCACACGCTTTACAGCCTGGCTTATTCGCCGGACAAGCTGAAACACGACGGCCAATTCCGCAAAATCAACGTCAAGCTGACGCGCAATGATTCGGTCGCCAAAACCCGGCGCGGATATTTTGATAAATAAAAGTAACTGCTCAGCCCCAACGGGGCGAAATGAAATAGACCGGTGCATCGCACCGGGAAACGACCGGTGGAGTCCGTAAGCCCTGAAAGGGCGAAATGTGCCACTTGGTTATTTCGCCCCGTTGGGGCTTGAGGGTTCATTTAATCCACTATCCAGTGCGTTGCACTGGCCTGTCACATCCCGCCCCGTTGGGGTTGAGCAGTTACAAATAAAAAAGGTAGACAGGGTTCACAGGATTTTTCAGGATTGGTTTTCATCCTGTCGAATCCTGTAAATCCCGTCGAAAAGAAAAAGTATGAGTGGAAGGTTTTTTATGAATGAAGTAGTGAAGACAGCAAAGCGAATCACGATGCTGGTGGTTCTGCTGCTGGCCGGATTCGCTTCGGTGCAGGCGCAAGATGCCAGATTGCAGTTCAACCAATTGGACAAGCTGGCTTCAAAAGCTGAAAACGTCGTCGAAGTTACGCTGGATCAAAACCTGCTGAGAATGGCAGCCGGTTTTCTGTCCAGCAAAAATCCGCAGGAAGCCGCAGTCAAAGACCTGGTGTCCAAACTGCAAGGCGTTTACGTCCGCGTGTTTGAGTTCGACAAATCCGGCGAATACTCGCTGAACGACATTGCTCCGATCAGCTTACAGCTCAAATCCGGCAACTGGTCAAAGATCGTCGGCGTGACCAGCAAAAGTGAAGGCCAAAAAATTGACGTGAACCTGAAGATGGACGACAAAGGTCTGATTCACGGTTTGCTGATTGTGGCGACTCAGCCCAAAGAACTGGTCGTCGTCAACATCGTCGGCCCGATTGACCTGGAAAAGCTCAGCCAACTGGAAGGTCAATTCGGCATCCCAAAACTTGACCTGGATAAAAGCAAAGCCAAACCGAGGGATTGATTCTGGATTCTAAATTCTTGATTTCGGATTGCCGAGCGAACGCCTCAATTCAAAATCAAGAATTCAAAATCCAAAATTCCAAAATCGCCCTTCCGCAATTACAATGCGCGCATGGCTGACGAAACTCTGGTCATCGAAACTCCCGAACACGTCGAACTCCATTTCGCGCTGGCGACGATGGGGAATCGGTTTCTTGCCTGCGCAATTGATCACGCGATTCAAATTGTGGCGATTGCGCTGACGGCCTTTCTGGCTTTCAAACTCAGCGCAGGAGTCCGCGACCTCGGAGACAAAATCGTTCAGGGATTCAGCCAGGGAAGTTTGTGGATCATAGCTCTGGCGATTCTGGTTGGCTTTGTTCTGCTCTTCGGCTACTTCGTTTTCTTCGAGACGATTTGGAGCGGTCAGACTCCGGGCAAACGCTTGCTGAAACTGCGCGTGATTCAACAGGATGGCCGCCCCGTCACCTTCTTTTCGGCTTTGAACCGCAACTTATTACGGTTGATGGACATGCAGCCGGGCTTTTTTTATTCGATAGGCATCGTTTCAGTATTCGCCAGCGAGCAGGCCAAACGCTTAGGTGATTTCGTAGCCAACACGGTCGTCGTCAAAGAGCGTACTGCCGAAGCCCCGACGTTCAACGAAGTTTTTGAAAGTGAAGTCATTGATTCAGCCATGCGACGTGTCGCCAATCCGGTAAATTTTCACGGTGAAGTTCGTGTGCTGGAAGCGGCAGACATCATCGTCGTCGAAAATTACCTGCGCCGCCGTTACGACCTGCCCGATCAACCCCGCCAATGGCTGGCCTGGCGAGTCAGCGTTCCGTTGATGGAAAAAATTCGACCCGGTTACGATCCCGCAACCTTCAATTACGAAGGCTTTCTGGAAGAAGTGCTGGCTCGTTACCGGGTGCAGAAAAAATACAACAATTGATGGTGATTACCTGCCGCTCTGAATTTTTCCAGCGCGTTCGGCAATTTTCATCGCCTCGTCGCCCAGTTCTTTATGTTCAACCGGATCAGCCGTCACCATTTGCTTCTCCCGATAAAGCAGGCTTTTGTAGAACATCGCATCCGCGTAATCCGGATTGGCCTCCAAAGCCTTTTCGATATATTGAAATCCAGCGGCCAAGCAGGCATCGAATTGCCGTTTGTCTTCCGATCTTGTAATGGCGCGAAAATGGAACGGGTCGGCGGCTTTTAGTTTTGGGTTCGTATACCTCTCAATCAAATCATAAGCGCACGACCATTCTTCGACACCCAAAGCGTAATAACTTTCAGCAACCGATTCTTTACTTGCACAGTCGCTTTCGGCACGCGTCAGCAACCATTGCCTGGCTTCCTGTCGGTTGTTCAGCGAAACCGCAATTCGGTTCAGGTACGACATGACCGCGTCCTTGGTCTGGCAATCGTTAGCCAGATCGTAAGCCTTGCGAATTGCAGGCAGAATCGTAGCGGTCATTTCTTTTCGCATTGCTAGCTCTTTGGCTTTGCGTTGCCGTTCCTCTTCAGCATATCGCTTCAAATCTTCATCAGTGTCTTTCGGGATTGGCGGACTTGGCGGACTTGGCGGCATTTTCGACAACTCAATCGTTTTGGCTCCGGGAGGTGGCGGTGGAGGTGGAGGCGGCGGCGGTGGCGGTGGCGAAGTGAAGAGCACAAAATTCTTCTCGTGTTTCGCAGTCAGAGCAATTCCATAAAACAACCAAGCCGCCCCATTGGCAGGAGCTTTTTCCGTCAGGGCTTTGTAAAACTCCATAGGCGTCGGCCCAACCAATCCTGCCCTTTCCTGCGACAGCGCAAAGGTCAGCTTTCCGCCATCGCGGTAAAAATAACCGTAAAAATACAGCCACACGCCTTCATGGTCTTTCATGGCCAGCTTGAACCCGAATTCGGGATCTTGCCCGGGTTCGGGAATTGAATCTCGCTTTGGCCAAATCAGCATTTGGTCTGCAGGCATCTGAACTTCAAAAATTGTTCTATTGACGTGCCTTACCTGCAACTCGATTTCGGCAATGACCGGGTGGAAATCTTTCTTCAAAGTAAATCCAGCTTGGCCGTTTTCGGATTTGAAGTTGAACGGCGTGACGTCGCTTGCGGAGAGGGCTGCGGTGGAAAAACATAGCAACAAAGTTGCCGTCAACAGGCTACGAGGGAATGAAAGACAGGACATAGCGAACTCCTTATTGGGAAATTTTCGGTTGAATGGTTGTGGACCAGCCGCAACAATCCGATAAGGTTTCCAACCGAAAAACTTTCGCAGTGAATTACACCTATTCAGGAATTTTGGCCAGTAACTTGATTGGTTTGCTGTGTCTCCCAAACCTTGGCGTACCGCAGAAACACTCCGTAAGCCGTAAAGCCCGCGATAATTAACCCTTGAATGCCGTCCAGGAATCCCAGTTTCACCAGATAGCTGCGAATAAATGCGGCAAGCGGCAGGATGAACAGATCAATGCCGCGCGCGCGTTTGCCTTTGTTGACAATGTGTTCGGCTGAAAGCGTCGCGTAGGTATTCACTCGGCGGTGATAATCGGTCAGGTCGTCCGCCGTGTAATGGAGCAAAAGGCCCGGCAGTTTTTCGGTTCGCCCACGCACGTGAGCGACTTCGTGCGGAGCTACTCCGTCCCAATAACTGGCAGTTTTGCGATAAAGCCTCATCTGAAAATCGGGAAACCAGCCCGAATGCAAAATCCATCGGCCAAGAAAATTCGTCTTCCGAGAAATCCAAAACGCGTCGGGCATTGTCGCGGGATCGCGTTGTTTCAACGATTCGATGGCCGAGCGTAATTCCGGCGTCACTCGTTCGTCGGCGTCCATCCACAAAATCCAATCGCCGGTTGTCATCGAATCGGAGTATTCGTGTTTGTCCTTGTAACCGCGAAATTCACGGTAAAAGATTTTGTCCGTGTATTGTCTGGCCAGCTCCACCGTGCGGTCGGTCGAATACGAATCGCAAATGACAATTTCATCCACCCAGGCCAAGCTTTCGCACAGCGCGGGAATATTCGCTTCTTCGTTGTAAACGTTGATCTTAGCGGAGATTTTCAAGGTGGCAGTAACCGTCCCAAGTTTGTTTCGGGTTTGCTCAGATAAACAGATCGGCTGAGACATGAAAAAAATCGGCAAGTCGTCTGGCTTGTTCTTTGGTGATTTCGCGCTTGCCGTTGACGACTTCCGACACCCGGCCCTTTGAGCCAAACACAGGCAACAAGTCGCTTTGCTTCAGCCGGTTTGCCGCAATAAGCTCATTAAGTATCTCGCGTGGCGTAGACTTTTCGATTCGATAATACCTACGCTCAAAGGTTTCGATTAGCAAAGCCAGCAGGTCAAGCAAGGCTTCTTCCTCTTTGCTTATCTCGTCACCTTTTAGCATCAAGCCTTCGACGACGGCCAGATAATAATTGTTCTCAGCTTTGGTACGGATGACTATCGGCAATGCAGAAGCCAGCAGACTTCCGTACTTTTCACGATTAACTTTTTTGGCAATCACTTTTCCATTTGTCTTTGTCGTATTCAGCATGCGTCATCACACTCCTGATGAAGACCTTATGAGTTTTATAGCTCACCCAGGCGATCAGCCTATATTTGTTGTTGCCAACATCGAAAATCGTACAAGTTCCATAAACATCTGCTCTGCGAAACGTCTTGCGAACATCCGCAAAAGTCTTCCAATCAGCGTCAGCAGTAATGTCATACCAGGCGTCGAGAGAAGGCTGACTCTCAGGGTGAAGCTCATAAAACTCCCTGATTTTCCCGTAAGAGATGATCCTCATTCACGCACCTACCAGCAGATTTTTTCGACCATTACCAAACAGGCGTAAGGTTTCCATGTTGGGAACTCTGGGTCAAGCAAATTTTCCGTTCGGAAATAAACTCTTATAAGCGACTGTCCGCGGCTATCTGTTCAAAACCGCCTTCAGCGCCTGCCCGGTGTATGACTTCTTGTTTTTCGCCACCTGTTCGGGCGTGCCTTCAGCAATAATTTTGCCACCGCCTTCGCCACCTTCCGGCCCCAGGTCAATGATCCAATCCGCCGATTTAATCACATCCAGGTTGTGTTCGATGATGATGACCGTGTTGCCCAGATCAACCAGCCTTTGCAGCACATCCAGCAATTTCCGCACGTCTTCAAAGTGCAAACCCGTCGTCGGTTCGTCCAGAATGTAAACCGTTCGGCCAGTCGCGCGTTTGGACAATTCCTTGGCCAGTTTGATGCGCTGGGCTTCGCCGCCTGAAAGCGTGGTGGACGATTGCCCCAGACTGACGTAACCCAAACCGACTTCGTAAAGCGTCTGCAATTTCTGTTTGATCTGCGGATGGTTTTCCAACACGGGCAGTGCGTCTTCAACAGTGGTATCCAACAGTTGAGAAATGTTCTTTCCCTGATACCGCACGTCCAGAGTTTCGCGGTTGTATCGCCCGCCCCGGCAAACTTCGCAGGTGACATAAACGTCCGGCAAGAAATTCATCTCAATGCGTTTCAAACCGTCGCCCTGACAGGTTTCGCAGCGACCGCCTTTGACGTTGAAAGAAAAGCGTCCGGGTTTGTAACCGCGTTCGCGCGATTCCGGCAGCATCGAATACAAATCTCGGATAGGCGTGAACAGCCCCGTGTAAGTCGCGGGGTTTGAGCGCGGCGTGCGGCCAATCGGCGACTGGTCAATTTCGATGATCTTGTCTATGTGCTCCAAACCTTCGATGGCAAGGTGAGCGCCGGGTTCGGCCAAGCTGCGATAAATCTTCCGCGACAGTGCGCGGTAAAGAATGTCTTCAACCAGCGTGGATTTGCCAGAGCCGGAAACGCCGGTCACCACCGTCAAAACTCCCAGCGGAAAGCTGGCGTCAACGTTTTTCAGATTGTGTTCCGTCGCTCCACGAACGGTGATGAACTTTCCATTCGGCTGACGACGCTGTTTGGGAACAGCAATCTCCATCTTGCCGGAAATGTATTGGCCAGTGATCGAATCTTCGTTGTTGGCGATGTCTTCAGGTTTGCCGATGGCTACGATTTCGCCGCCGTGAGTTCCAGCGCCAGGGCCAAGATCAACAACGTAATCGGCTCGGCGAATGGTGTCTTCGTCGTGTTCGACCACCAAAACCGTGTTGCCCAAATCGCGCAGCATCGCCAGAGTTTCCAGCAGCTTTTGATTATCGCGCGGATGCAAACCAATCGAAGGTTCATCCAACACATACAACACTCCGCGAAGCTGCGAACCGATTTGCGTAGCCAGCCGAATGCGCTGACTTTCTCCGCCGGACAAACTGGGCGCCGGACGATCCAGAGCCAAATAACCCAAACCCACAGAGTTCAGAAAGCTCAGCCGGTCGCGGATTTCTTTCAACACTCGACCGGCGATTAAGTCTTCGCGGGTGTTGAGCGTTATGTCGGCGAAAGATTTGATGGCCAATTCAATCGGCAACTTTGAGTATTCGGAAATGGATTTTTCGTTCAGCCGGACAGCCAAAGATTCGGGCTGCAAACGGGCTCCGTTGCAGCTTCGACAAGGGATGGGTGAAATCAGATTGCCGATTGCGCTGTAGCGTGTTTCCGAAGATTCATCGTCCTGCTGCAAACGCTTCATCGTGTCCAGCAGGAAGTTGGTCGCGCCTTTCCACTCGGCTTTGTATTTGTAATCGCCGTAGCGGAACTCGATCTTTTCCTTCGGGGCCAGACCAAAGAAAAACGCATCGCGGGCTTTCTTCGGCAACTTGCCGAACGGAGTTTCTTCGCTTTGATCGAAGTGGCGCGCGACAGCCAGCAAAGCTTCGCGCAGATAATGGTTGGTGGTTTTGTCTTCGTCGCCAACGAATTGCAGTTGGTTGATGGGAATCGAATCGTCCAGCACCACCTTGGCCGGATCAACTTCGTAAGTCGTGCCCAGCCCGTTGCAGGCTTTGCACGCGCCGTAAGCCGAGTTGAACGAAAACGAGCGCGGCTCAAGCTGCGGAATCGAAATGCCGCAAAACACGCAAGCCATCTTTTCGGAATACATTCGCTCTTCGCCGTCAACCACGGAAATCAGCACTATGCCTTCGGTCAGCTTGGTCGCCGTCCGCACGGATTCTTCCAGCCGAGTGGCGATGCCTTCTTTTATCAACAGACGATCAACGATGACTTCGATGGTGTGATTGCGGCGTTTGTCCAGCTTGATGTCTTCGTCCAGAGTCACCATCTCGCCGTCAATCCGCGCGCGCGTGAAACCGCTTTTTTGCAACCGCTCCAACTCCTTTTTGAACTCACCTTTGCGACCGCGAACAATCGGAGCCAGGATCATGACGCGCTGACCTTCGGGCAATTCCTTGACGCTTTGGATTATTTGATCGGTTGACTGGCGAGAAACCGGTTTGCCGCATTCGTGGCAATGCGGCTGGCCAACGGAAGAAAACAGCAGGCGAAGGTAATCGTAAACTTCGGTGACTGTGCCGACGGTTGAACGCGGACTGCGGCTGGTGGTTTTCTGTTCGATGGAAATTGCCGGAGACAAACCTTCGACGGCGTCAACGTCCGGCTTTTCCAGTTGATCCAAAAACTGCCGAGCATATGCCGACAGCGATTCGACGTATCGTCGCTGCCCTTCGGCATAAATCGTGTCGAAAGCCAGCGAAGATTTCCCCGAACCGCTGAGTCCCGTGATGACCGTCAACTGGTTGCGAGGAATTTCCAAGCTGATGTTTTTCAGATTGTGCTGGCGCGCGCCGCGCACTGTGATTCGATCAATAGCCATACAAAGTCAGCCGTCTGCCACAGAAAAATTTTGTTTTGGTGACTGCTCAGCCTCTTCGTCACGGAGTGACGGCTGACTTTAGCCCGGCGTTTCAACGCCGGGTAGCCTGAGAAAGACCTCTACGTCGCGTCAGCGACGGCTGAATTCAGTCGTCGCTGACGCGACGTAGAGGAAATTTCGCATACCACCGTGGGTTGAAACCCACGGCTAAATTCAAGCGCCGCTAACGCGGCGAAGAGGCTGAACAGTGACTTGTTTTGTTCTTGAAACGCAAGTGTAGCGGACGGGTTGCGGACTGAGCAAACTACAAATTTTGGCCAAAATTTTGGTTGCCTGAATTGGTCTTCAATTGGTCTTCAATTGGCCTTCAATCGCTTCGATGTCTTGGCGCAAAGTTTCAAGCTGGCTGGCGATGGCTTCGCGTTGAGCTTTAATCAGTTTCGGGTGAACGCCCGGATGCGCGACTGGATTGTCATCGAACTGTTCGAGCGTCAGCCGAAACTTTTCGGCCTGAGTTTTGGTGATTGAGAGTTGCAAGTCTTCGCTTGAGTTCATGTTGTGAAAGAGTAGTTGAGAACCACCAAAGTCGGCAATCGCGTCAAAAGAAATTACCCCAGTTGGCACTTTTTCAAACAACCGATCCACCTTCAGCCGATCAGCCGCCAGCATTTCTTCAATCGCAGGCAAACAAGCTTGATCGTAAATCGCGGTGAGCGGTTGCAGGCGACCTTCTTGATCTGTCGGAACGGTGATGAAGTGCGGAGTGCTGAGTGCTGAGTGCTGAGTGCCTGCCTGATGAATTTTGCAAAGAAATGACAGGAACTCTGTCGTGATAAACGGCAGGTCGCAGGCGAGAATCAGCGCCGATTCGTGTTCACCGCAGTGTGTCAGCGCGGTGTTAATGCCTCCGAGCGGGCCTTTGTGATCGTGCAGGTCGTAAAGCAGCCGGGCATTCCACCTGGCGGCAAGTTCGCGGTAACGGTTGGCATTTGGGCTGGCTTGGTTGATGACGATGGAAAGGCTGGCGGCGACAGGTTCAGCCGCCGCCAGCACGTATTCGACCATCGAGCGTCCATTGATTTCCAACCAAGCCTTGTCCGTGCCCATCCGCGAGCTGCGGCCACCGGCCTGGATAAAAGCGTGAACCAGGATTTCCGAACGATCTGCCATCAGCATTTTCAACCGATCTCCGGGTTTCCCACGCAAGTTCGATCAACGCACATCGTTCCCGGCGGACAGCCTTCGGCTCCGATTTTATAGGCTTCCGCTGCCGTCAGCCCCGCGTTGTCAGAAGCAAGGGTGAAGGTCTGGTTGTTTTTCTTGAAACTGATTTCCCGAAATGCCTGACCGATTTCGGCCACTCGTTCCAACCGATCTTGCTCGTCACCGCCCGCGTTGTAATAGGCCAGGGCTTTGGCCTGAAACGATTCGCAGAGCGCCTTGATGAAGGGAATATTTTGGGATTCATCTCCATCGGGAATTGGCGCAAGCGTTTTGCGATCCACGTTTCGGTCGCCGGACGCAAATGCAGCCAATTCGAGTCTCAAGAAAGTTGCTGGGGTTTCCGGGGTAGTCGTAATCTGTCTAGCCATTATTGATCTCCTTTGAGGGTTAAGCGGAGCTTTCCGCGAATTTGTTATGTGAGTTTCTGTTTGATTGTGTTTGTGTTAAACGCAGTTTCCATCAATGCAGGACGTGCCGGGCGGACAACCGTATGTCCCCTGGAACGAGGCGATGTCGGTTGTTGCGCTGGCTCCCTCAGCGGCAGTCTTGATCGTTTGCTGGCCAACCTGAAAGGTGGATACCCTGAACATCAAGCTGATTTCTCCGAGTCGTCGTAAGCGTTGATCTGCCGGAGCCTGACGATAGTATTCCAATAAATTTCTCTGAAGCTTCGTCACCAAATTGCTGATTGC
>JAGNMH010000746.1 GCA_017991275.1 Acidobacteriota bacterium | reverse complement strand
GGGTCTTTCTTTTCCAACCGCCAGCGAGCGATATAAGTGCGCTGGGGCGCACGATGCTCATCTTTTCCGTAATCCATTTGACGAACTGTGAAGTACCCTACGCGCTCGTCGAATTCACGCGGCATCATTGGGTTTTCCGGCAGCTTGACCATCGAATAATGCATCACGACAGAAGCGCTGCCCGATCCCATTCCAGCCCCAAGAAAAGGATTGGGAGGAGTTGGGGCTCCGCCACCGCCGCCGGTCGTCTCAGCCGGATTACTGAAAGTATGCGTTGCTTCGACTTCGATATTGGTCGGGAAAGAAACAACACGTTCGATGAATGAACGCGAAGCGTCGAAAATACGCGCGCGCAAACGAGTTTTGGCGCTGAACTCAGTAATTTCAGTATTGAATAAACTGGTCACATCAATGACGACTGATTCGTCTTTGCCCAAAGCTTCGATGAAAAAAGATTTGATGATCGCGTCATTGTTTGAAGCCTGAACCGCTTTGGCAATCGGCTGCTTGGAATCGGCGACCACCTGGTAAGAAATGTTCTTCAACAGAACGCGATTGTTGTGCCGCTCCCACTTGACGACTCGATTACCCATCGCCTGTCCGCCGTAACCGACTCCGAGTGTGGTTTTGGCAATCTGACTGACCCACAGAAATTCTTTGCCAAGCTCTTTCTTCGGTATTTCGTAATAGACTTTTTCTTTGATCTTGTGGACGGTGAATATGCCTTCATCAGATTTGGCATCTTTTGTGATGACACGATCATAAGGCCTGATTTCAGGCTCGCGGCTGGCTCCTGGAAAACCAGCCGGACGCTCCTGAGTTGCAGCGGGCGGAGCGCCTGCGGGCGGATCTTGAGCTGAAACCGATTTGCCGACAAAAACAATCCCGCTCAGACAGAGCAGGGTTGCGCAGCATGTCTTGAATAGACTCTTCATAAATGGTGACTCCTTTAAGTTGTTGTTTCTCGTTTCTGTGGAATGAATTTGCCTGATTTTGAAGCTGTCGGTCGTGGCGGTCGCCAAAACCGCAGGCAGCATAGCTGTCATTCTGTGGCAATTCAATAATACCCGCCTGCCTCAAGACCGGTTTCAGTTTTCCGTTCTCACAAATAGAAAACCTGCTGCTTGTTCTTCAAACAAAACTATTGTTATTCTCTGTCCGTCAGAAAAATTCAAAACAATAATGAGCACTCAAAGGCGACGCGCCAGCCTCCCAAGTCGCGCTCGCTGCCATATCCAAACATTTGCATAAAATGGAATCCGCAACACTTAAAAGCATTCACTTCACTCCCTGGCACCTGCGCGACCGCACACGAAATTTCCGGCGCAGGTTTTCCAAAACCATCCAGTCGAATTTTTTCTACTCCTTTCTCTTCCTGCCAAAGCTGAAACGCGAGGCCATAATTGACGTTTATTCGTTTTGCCGAGCGGTTGACGATGTAGTTGACGACCTATCTAAAGACGAAATGAGCGATCACTCAACAGGAAGAGCCAAATTGGAGTTGGACAAATGGCGAACCGAAATTGAGAACCTGTATGATGGTCGGCCGGCCATGTCCATTGCCGAAAGATTGCAATGGGTGCTTGAGCATTTCCCAATGCCAAAAGAGTATTTTGAAGAAATGATCAACGGTTGTGAGATGGATTTACATGTCCATCGTTACGAAACTTTCGATCAGCTTTACCAATACTGCTATCGCGTAGCCAGCATCACCGGGTTAATGTGCATAGAAATTTTCACTTATCACCAGCCGCAAACCAGAGAATATGCAATCAATCTTGGGATTGCGCTTCAATTGACGAACATCTTGCGTGACATCAAAGAAGACGCTGACCGTGGACGCTTTTATTTGCCGCAGGAAGATTTGCGCCGCTTTGGTTACAGCGAAGACGATTTGCTTAATTGCCGAGTCAACGAAAATTTTCGGGCGTTGATGAAGTTTGAGTGTGATCGCGCCCGAAGCTATTACCAAAAGGCTGAGGAGTTGCTACCAAAAGACGACGTGCCAACCCTGACTGCCGCGCTGACGATGGGAAAGATTTACTTCAGGTTGCTGGAACAGATCGAACACGTGGGTTACGACATTTTCAATCATCAAATTCGACTGCACAGACCTGAAAGGTTTTACATTGCTTTGCGAGAATGGGCGCGAGCCACTCAGCGACCTGAAGACAAGAAAACAGGAGGACTTGGCGATGACTGAGCCAGTCAATTCCAGAATCGCCCGGTCGCCCAGTCACCAAGTCGCTTCATCTATTCGCCTTCCCGTCGCTATTATTGGCGGAGGATTTGCTGGCTTGGCTGCCGCTGTTGAACTTGCCGAACAAGACGTAAAAGTTCTATTGCTAGAACGCAGAACATTTCTGGGAGGACGCGCTTATTCATTCAAGGACAAAACCACAGGCGACACAGTTGATAATGGCCAGCACCTGATGATGGGTTGTTACCACCACACCCTGAGCTTTCTGGAAAAGATCGGCTCGCTGAACAAACTGAAGTTTCAGCAAAATCCGCAAGTTGATTTTCTAGGTCAGTCGCCAGACGGCAAACCATCCCACGCCAGTTTCAAATGCCCGTCTTTACCGGCGCCGCTCCACCTTTTGGCAGGGCTGGCCAGTCTGGAAACCATAGGCTGGACGGATCGAATCAACGCCCTGCGAGTCGGCCTGGAATTGCGACGACTGAATGGCAATCGAAGCTTATTAGCTGACCTCACCGTTCGCGAATGGTTAACGAGACTGGGCCAGACTGAAAAGATGCAAAACCGTTTTTGGGACTTGGTGGCGCTGGCTACGCTCAACGAAAGACCAGACCTGGCTTCAGCCGATATGTTCGCTCGCGTGCTGGATCAGGCTTTTATGCACACCCGAAAAGATTCGACGATGGTGATTTCAAAAGTCGGCCTAAGCGAACTTTATACAGATGACGCCCGCCGATTTATCGAAGCTCATGGCGGCGAAGTCCGGCTTAATGCAGAAGTCGAGCAAATTGAATTCAATGATTCTCGTGCCGTAGCCTTAAAATTGAAAACTGGCGAACGAGTTGAAACTGAAGCAATCATCAGCGCTGTTCCGTATTTTGCGTTCGGAAAAATGCTTCCAATTGAAATTGCCGCCAGCCCAATCCTGAAACCGGTGCTTGAATTCAAATCGGCCCCGATTGTTTCCATAAATCTTTGGTACCCTGAACCTGTTACAGACGTTGAGTTTACGGGATTGCTGGATTCGCGGATCGAATGGGTGTTCAACAAAAACGCGATTGCCGGAAACATCCGGTCGAAGCCTCAGCAC
>JAGNMH010000745.1 GCA_017991275.1 Acidobacteriota bacterium | reverse complement strand
ATCCCACGAAATTTATTCATCCCTTTTATTTTTTGCCCCGATCCTGCTCCAACAGGAAAAAAAACAATTTGCTCCGCTGAGCAAAGGAGTGGTGTCGCAATGAAAAGGTCGCGTTTTATCGTTTTGCTGTTGCTCCTCACTGCAACAGGCCTGCTGGCTGGCGGGTTGATCGCCCGAGCAAAATCGCCAAATGAAACTTCGCAGGATTTGAGGCAACTGGCCTTAAAGAAGATTTCTCCGTGGGTGATGGCGAAAACCACCGACGGACAGGAAGCCGAATTTTTAGTCATGCTCGGCGAACAAGCAGATTTGAGCTTGGCTGATAGACTGCAAACCAAAGAAGAAAAAGGTCGTTACGTCTTTAATGCACTGCGTGCCAAAGCAGAAAGCTCTCAACCGTCTTTACTCAACTGGTTGATAGCTCGCAATGTCGCCCATCAATCGTTTTACATAGTCAATGCTGTCATGGTGAAAGGTTCGCGGGAACTGGCGATGGAAATTGCCGGGCGCGCGGATGTCGCCAGTATTGCCGGTAATCCTGAAATTCAGGGTGTCCGCCCGGTCCAGCTTAATCAGGAAGACTTGTTGAAGGCCGCTTCGTCGGCCAGTGCGCCTGAAGATGTCGAATTGGGAATCAGCCAGATTCGCGCAACGGAAGTTTGGGCGACCGGATTCACAGGTCAGGGAATTGTCATAGGTGGACAGGACACTGGCGTTGAATGGAGCCACCCGGCATTGAAAAATCACTATCGCGGCTGGGATGGAACGAATGCCAATCATAATTACAATTGGCACGACAGCATTCACGAAGACAATCGGAATTGCGGCAAAGATTCCGCCGCGCCCTGTGATGACGACAGCCACGGAACACACACGCTGGGTTCTGCGATTGGGTCGGACGGAGCTTCAAACCAGATCGGAGTTGCGCCGGGTGCAAAGTTCATCGCTTGCCGAAACATGAATTTGGGCAACGGCAAACCTTCGACCTATTTGGAATGCATTGAATGGTTACTGGCCCCGTATCCGAATGGAGCGACACCTGCTCAGGGCGATCCGACGAAAGCGCCGGACATCACCACGAATTCATGGACTTGCCCGCCGTCTGAAGGCTGCGAGCCGAACACATTGAAAGTCGCGCTGGAAGCCCATCGCGCCGCCGGCATTTTGACTGTCGCGGCGGCAGGCAACAGCGGAGCCGCCGGTTGTTCGTCGGTCAAAGACCCGCCGGGAATTTACGATGCGGTTTACACTGTTGGAGCAATCAGTGCAGTCACAGGGACGATTGCCAGCTTCAGTGGACGCGGGCCTGTTTCAATTGACGGCAGCAATCGAACAAAGCCAGACATCACTGCTCCGGGAGTTCTGGTCAGATCGGCGATTCGCGGAGGCAGCTACACTTTATTGAGCGGGACTTCGATGGCAACGCCGCACGTTGCCGGAGCCGTCGCGCTGCTTTGGTCGGCGCGCCCTGAATTGCGGGGCAAAATTGATCTGACTGAAAACATCCTGAACGAATCCGCCGTGCGAGTTTTGGTAACGGATTGCGGCGCGACCAATACCACAATTCCAAATGCTGTTTATGGATACGGACGATTGGATGTCAAAGCCGCGGTTGATCTGGCTGCGACGAGTCTGGATGCCAACGAGTTTATCTTTGGAGTCAAAGGTGGCGCGGCTGACATCACTGTTGCGGCTTTGCCGTCGGTAACTTGGCGAGCCGTCAGTGATTCCGACTGGATCACTGTTACCGCCGGTCAAACCGGAACAGGATTTAGCGCGGTCTTTTTCAAGGTCGCGGCCAATACCAGCTCTAATGCCCGCACCGGTACTTTGTTGATTGCCGGTCGAACGGTCAGAATTTCGCAACCGGGCGTCGCACCGCTTTTTGCCGTTTCAGGCAAAATTACCAGCCCAGCCGGGATGCCTATGCCGGGTGTTACCTTGAGCTTTTACCGTGTCATAGGTGGCGGAGACGTTCCGGGCAGCGTTCTGACCGATGGCGATGGAAACTGGAGCCAGTCAGGATTTGAACCCGGAACCACTTATCGAGTTTCAGCCAGCCGAATTCGTTCGACATTTTCACCGGCTTCACTTGATTTCAATGAGGCGACTTCGGCGCTGGATTTTTCCAGCGTTGGACGCACAATTTCCAGATAGTGGCTGGTGGCCGGTTTGGTGGTCGGTTTTTCAACCGGCCACCAGCCACCGGCAACCGATCGCCAATGAATACTAAAATTACTCAGTCGCCGACTTTGGCCGCTCGCTACATTGCTCACGGCGAAATCGTGGCTTTTCCAACTGAAACCGTTTACGGACTCGGCGCAAACATTTTCAACGAAGAAGCAGTTCGAAAAATCTTTGAAGCCAAAGGCCGTCCTTCGGACAATCCGCTGATTGCTCACATCGCAGATCAGTCGCAGCTTAAATCCATCACACGTGAAGTCACGCCGATTGCACAACAACTGATAGAAGCTTTTTTCCCAGGGCCTCTGACCGTGGTTTTGCCAAAACACGATCAAGTCCCGGCCATTGTCACTGCCGGTTTACAAACCGTTGGAGTCAGAATGCCCAACCATCCGATTGCCCAGCAGTTACTCAGAGCCTGCGGAGTTCCGCTGGTTGCGCCTTCCGCCAATTTGTCCGGTCGCCCAAGCCCGACAACCTGGCAGGCTGTCCGCGAAGATTTGGATGGCCGTATTGCCTGTATTTTGAAAAGCAGCCAAACCAAATTCGGATTGGAATCCACAGTCGTTGATTGCACAGGAACCAGGCCTCTTGTTTTGCGGGCTGGCGGCGTGACGCTGGAACAGTTGCGCGAAATCGTGTCTGAAACCGAGATGGCCGATTCGCACCCCGGCGAAATTCCGAAAAGCCCAGGGATGAAATATCGCCACTATTCACCACGCGCCCAGGTTTTCGTAGCCAGCTTCCCTCAGTTCACTGTTCCAAGCGTCGAAGCGGCATACATCGGCATTGATGAACCGTTGCGGGCGGAGGCTTTTCAGAAAGTTTACTTGTGCAAGGATGTCGCCGATTACGCACATTCGCTTTTTCAATTCTTCCGCGAATGTGACGAAGCGGGCATCAGGACGATTTACTGTCAGGCTGTCCCTGATGAAGGCCTGGGCTTGGCCGTGATGGATCGAATACGCCGGGCGGCGCATGAGTGAGGAATAGCTCTTATGGCCACAGTTCGCTCATTTTTTCGGCTGCGATGTTTCGTCCGCAAAGTAAGACCACGCAACGCCGGCCAGCGAATCTTTGGCGTTCTTTTAACAGTGCAGCCATTGC
>JAGNMH010000744.1 GCA_017991275.1 Acidobacteriota bacterium | reverse complement strand
GGCGTGGTGATGTTTGTTCATTCGCCAAACGATTTCAGAGTCAGTGTAAGCCGACAAATCCGGCCATTCCTGTCTGGCCAGCGAAGCGATGATGCCGGAGTAAAGATCGTTCGGCTTGGTCAGTTTGTATGGGTTGTGTTTGGTTGCAGTTTCCAGCTTCGCCCATTCACGCCACAGGTTCAGCCCGGTGGCGGCTTCGATGGTTTCGGCGATGTTGGCTCCGCCGACGCGTGAGGCAATTTCCAGAAAGTAAAACTTGCCGTCTTCTTTTCCTTTGATGAATTCGGCGTGGGTGACTCCGCGAACCAACCCCAAACCCTTGACGACTTCCTTGTTGATCTTTTGCAGGTCTTTTTCGTCCTTCGATTTTTTGGGTATCAAGCGCGTAGTGAAAATGCCGCCGTCGTGGGCGACGTTCATCGGTGGATGGCCGTATTGGCTGGCGGCTGCAAACAGGATTTTCTTGTCTTCGACGATTGAATCAATATGGAAGACTTCGCCGGGAATGAACTGCTCCAACACGTGATTCGATTGTTCGTCGCCGAGTTGATCCAGCGTACGCCAGAGTTCTTCCTGATCGTGAATTTTCTTGATGCCGATGGCCGAAGCCGACGAACGCGGTTTCAGCATCCACGGAGCGGCGACACGATTCATGTAATCGCGCAGCCGGTCGTAATTGATGACGGGGCAAAACGCGGGAACGCGAATATCTTTGTCTTCGGCGCGCATACGCATTGCCAGTTTGTCGCGGAAATAACGGCTGGTGGTTTCGCCCATTCCGGCCACGCGCAAATGTTCGCGCAAGCTGGCGGCCATTTCGATGTCGAATTCATCCAGCGCCACAATTCGTGCAATGTCGGCGCTTCGCGCCAGATAGCTGACCGCGTTGAAAACGTGTTGACGGTTGGTCAGCTCAGGCATCAGGAAAATTTCGTCAATTTGATCGCGGGGCCAGTCGGCGTCTTTTAGACTTTCGACCGTCAGCAGCACTACTCGCCAACCCTGACGTTTGGCTTCGCGCATGAACTCCTGGCCTTTTTCGTAACTAGAAACACAAAGAATGGTCATCGGTGATGAACCTGACATTTACCTTGCTCCTGTGGTTTAGAGTTCAAGCTTTGGCTTGCAAACAGGCTGAAGCCCGGACTCTGAACTGTTGATTATTTGAATTTGCGGGATCGCTTTCGCGGGCATAAGGGTAACACAGACTTCAGCGGAGGGGCGATAGCTCAGACCGTTTTGGCCAACTGAACTCCCGCCCAGGTTGCCATCAAACCCAAAAGCAGGCTGCCCATCGAGTAGAACAAAGCCGCGCCGGGTTTGTTGTCGCGAATCAGGTTAAGAGTTTCCAGCGAGAAGCTGGAAAAAGTCGTGTAACCGCCCAGGACTCCGATCAGCAGCATGGCGCGAAGCTCCGGCGAAACGGGCATTCGCGCGTCGAACAGCTCTGCCAGAAAACCAATTGCCAGACTGCCTGTGATGTTGATGAAGAAAGTCGCATAAGGATATTTCGGCGGTTCACGCATAACGAACACCAGCAGATTGATCAAACCGAATCGGCAACCTGTGCCGATTGCTCCACCCAGTAATACCAGCAAAAATTTTGTCATAAAGTAGTTCGTAGTCCCGCCTTTAGGCGGAACGGGGACGTTTTTCTTGTTGAGCTAAATACCTTCCAGCCAAGCCCTTCCGCCTAAAGGCGGGACTACATGCTGGAAACACGAAAGGCCAGGATGGTAAGTCCTGGCCTTTCGATGTGTCCAATTGCAGACGCTGATTTAACAGCTTGGGATAAAGACTGGAACGGTGAGTTCAGCCTTGTCCGTCAGCGTCAGCGCGTGCAGGTTGTGCCCTTGATTAAAGGCGTTGGAACTGGCGTTGGTGTTGGGATTGAAGTTGATCTGTGAACCGATCAAGGCTCCATCATCCAAACGCCAGACTTTCAGCCAGCCGGTGTGGCCTGCTGCAATCGCCCGGTTGAACGGTGGCAAGGTGCGCGGGAAGGAGTTGTCCAGAATCTTGCGATACTGGCACGACCCGATGTTAGCCGTGAAGCTGAAACTGGCTTCCGAATCGTCAAACAACAGACCCGTGATACTGCCAATGGTGGCTCCGGCGCCGGACAGATTCCCGCCAATGCGATCAAGGATCAGCATCGTCGAGTTGGTATCCGGCTGGCTCGGAACCGAGCTTGAAGCCAGGACTCTGGGCAATCGGTTGTACGCGATTCCGTCAAATTTCAGCGTCGCAGACGTTACGTTGGGATTGTTTCCAACCGGGAAGACTAACCCGGCAGAAATTGATTCCGCTCCCAGATTCGCCTGATGACCGCTGGAGAATTTGACAAACTCATCTCCGATCAAACAGTTGAATGCTTTGGGCAACCCGTTGTTGCAATCCACAGCCATGGCGACGATGTAACCGGTGCTGCCCGGATCCAAATCAGAAGCCAGGAACGAAGTTGTTTGGTTGGCAGTCAAGCAGATGAACGCATCCGCCACCGAACAACTGGCTCCATCAACTGCATACAGGTGGACGCAGATTTTTTCCTGTGGAGAGATGTTGGTGATCGAAATGCGCGTGTTTTGCAGGCTGGGACTGGTCGCATCCGACGTGTAAATCGGATAGATCAAGACAGAACCTGCTTTTTGATCGCTGGCTTCTGAAAGCACTGGATATGGATTGCCAGGGCCTGGAGCCGGTTTGACGACGACAGTGACCGTCGCAGTGGCAGTAGCCGGAGTCGGGTCAAGCGACATCGAACTGGCCGTTGCCGAGTTTGTGTAAACACCGGCGGTTACATTTTCGGCAACAAACGCGGTCAGCTTAATGACTGCTGTTACGTTGACGCCCAACGATGCAGCCGAGCAGGTGACGACGGTAGTTCCCGTACAGGTAAAGCCGGGCGCTCCGCTGACATCCGCCGATGACAGCGTTTGTCCTGGCGGCAGAGTATCAACGACGTTGGTCATTGCCGCCACGCTGGGGCCGTTGTTCTTGACCGTCAGCGTGTACATCACGAATGTGCCGGGGAAAACCGATGTCGGGTCGGCGGTTTTGGTCAGCGTCAGATCAGACAGCGGTTGAACAGGCGTGTTCAACGTCGTGTTGGTGGTCGCCTGTTGAGTGGTGTTGCTGATTGTTGCGTTGACCACAACGTTGTTGATGATCTGCACTTTGGTTGCGGCGTCAATATCAACGACTACGTCAATTGTCGCGGCATTGTCGGGAACCTGAGCGCTCAGCACAGGAGCCGTGCATTGCACCTGTCCGCCAAAACCATTCGGATCAAC
>JAGNMH010000743.1 GCA_017991275.1 Acidobacteriota bacterium | reverse complement strand
TTGCCTCGGACTTCAGCCAGCGAACGGCGAAACGCCGTTTCCAGGTCAGCCTGTTTGTCCTGTTCCAGGTGTTTTTGAATCAGGTGAGCGACGACTTCGGTATCGGTTTCGGATTTGAAAACATGGCCGCGCGAAATCAGATCGCGTTTCAGCTCCAGATAATTTTCGATGATGCCGTTGTGAACGACTACGATGCGTCCGCTGCCGTCACGGTGAGGGTGAGCGTTTTCTTCGGTCGGACGCCCATGCGTCGCCCAGCGTGTGTGCCCCAAACCGTAATCGCCTTGGATGGGATTAAGCTGAATGACATCTTCCAATTTGCGCAGCTTGCCGCTGGCTCGGCGAATCTGCAATTCGCGGTCGCGATTGACGACGGCAATTCCCGCTGAATCATAGCCGCGATATTCCAATCGCCGCAGACCTTCGATGACAACCGGAACGACTTGCTGATTTCCCACATAACCGACAATTCCACACATAACCTTCCCTCTTCTGAAAATACCTGCCGCAGATCAACGCAAAAAAACGCAGATCAGCGTTTCTCAGCGTTTATCTGCGGCTGGCTGTCACTGCTTAAGTTTTCGTTTGATCTGCGCCGGGACACCTGCGACCAACGTGTCTTCCGGCACGTCTTTGATGACGACTGAACCTGCTGCGGTCATTGCGCCTCTGCCGACTTTGACCGGCGCAACCAACATCGTGTCAGAGCCAATCTTCACGTCGTCTTCGATAATCGTTGGATGTTTGTTTTTGCCGTCGTAATTGCAGGTGACGGTGGCCGCTCCGATGTTGACGCGGTCGCCAATGGTGGCGTCACCAAGATACGTCAGGTGCATGGATTTTGTTTTGCGGCCAAGCCGGGATTTTTTGACTTCGACGAAATTGCCGATGACGGCTTCTTCTGCCAGCTCTGCGTGCATCCGCAAATGGGCAGACGGCCCGACTGAATTTTTGCCGCTGAGTTTCGTATCTGCCAGCACACAGGAATTCAGCACTTTGCAGTCGTCGCCAATTTCAACATTGGTCAGACGCGACCAAGAATGAATTTCGCAGTTTGCGCCGATGCGCGAATCGCCTTCGATAATGACTTGAGGATGAATGATCGTGTCGCGTCCAATTTGAACCGAAGCGTCAATGTAAGTGGAATCAGGATCAATAATTGAAACGCCTTCGACCATCAGCCGGTTCAGCGTTTCCAACCGGACTCGTTTCCACATTGCGGCAAGTTCTGCCCGGTTGTTGATGCCGTCCAGTTCGTGAGCTTCCGAGTGAAAGACCGTTCCAACCGTCAGCCCTGAGTCCAGCATGTGTTGCGGCACATCGGTCAGGTAATACTCGCCCTGAGCGTTTTGCGGAGTCAATTTTTCCAGCGCGTCCAGCAAAGCCGGAACGTCAAAACAGTAAAAGCCGGGATTGAGTTCGGTGATGGCGGCTTGTTCAGGAGTGCAATCGCGTTGTTCGACAATCTTCAGGAAGCTGCCTTTATCGTCGCGGACAATTCGCCCGTAAGCCGGAGGCGGATCGAGTTTGATTGTCACCAGCGTCGCGGCGTGTTTTCCGGCTTCGTGTTCGGCGATCAGTTTTTGCAGCGTTTCGGCTTTGACCGCCGGAGTGTCTCCGTAAAAAACAACCAACTTACCGCGCGTTTGTTTAATAACTTCGATAGCGCTTTTGACGGCGTGGCCTGTGCCAAGCTGTTTGTCCTGGGTAACGAATTGCAATCGTTCGGCCATTGCCGGATCAGCAAACGCAGCGCGCGCGGCGGCTTCGACTTTGTCAGCCTGATGGCCAACGACGACGATGATCTTTTCGGGATTGAGTTCGGCGGCGGTTCTTAAGACGTGGGCAATCAACGGGAGGCTGCCGAGTTTGTGCAGCACTTTGGCCTGATCGCTTTTCATGCGAGTGCCCAGCCCAGCGGCCAGAATCAAAACATTAACAGGTGTGTTCACAACTAAAACCTCTGAAAGTTATTGGTAAAACTGTTGAATCGCCGGGGCATAGAGAGTGTCTGTGGCGTGGGGAGCGCGGATTATAGGCGAGGTTGTGGCTTCGTGAAAGAGGTCAGTGCAGGTTGCCAGAGATACATTGAGTGTAAGCGCGCGATGCGGTACAGGGAGCGGTAGCGACTTGGTACTTCTGGTGCGCGCGCCTCACAAGTCCACCAGGTCGCTACCGCTCCCTGTACCGCATTATTACTTGATGTTGATGCGGACGGTGTTTGCCGGTTGGCCGTCAACGGTCAGCACAACATCAACTTCGCCGCGCCCTATGACACTGCGCGGAATGCGAATGTTGGCTTGATCCAAGCCGACAAAACCGCCCTGGTCTCCGGCAAAGCTGACTTCGGCGGCGGTTCCTCCAATCGTAGCCGTGACAGCAGCCAATGAACTGCGGAACCTGAATCCCGTGCCAAACGGAACCAGAAAAACCTGGTCGTCCGCCGCTCCCAGATCAATTGGCAAAGGCACGAACTGGTTTTGCGCTGCGTCGAACTGCGAGACTGGTTCTGTGCTGCGCGAACCGTTGGCGCGAATTCGTTCGACGACGGCTGCGGGAACGCCTCGGCCTGATGAGTTGGCCGTGAACAAACCCGGCGCAACCGGATTGATTTGCACAGCGCCGCGCGAAACCACCCCGTTCCAATTCGTGATCGTCACCGTCGCACTACCGCTCGCTGTGCCAGCCGGAACCAGATAATTGACCTGAGTCGGCGACACGAAAAACAGCGGCGCGTTTCGATTCGTCCCCGCACTGTCTGTGACCGTGACCTGAGTTCCGCCCAGATTCGTCGGCAAAGGAGTCGCGGCACTGGATTGAGTCACAACGGACAGGTTTGTTCCAAACGCGGCAGTGATGGTTTCGCGCGCCAAAGGGTTGCGGTAATTGGCCGCCGAAACGCTGGCCAATTGCGCCGCCGGGGCATTTGGATTGGTAATGCGATAAATCACGCCGTTGGTTCCGCCGCCCAGATGAACCAGAAAAAGCTCTCCGGCCTCGTCTTCGCCAAATGAAGAAATGTTGTAAGGCGAATCCAGCAACAAGCGTGCGGAGCCGTTTTCAAACAGCAGAATTTCCCCGGTGCAGTAATCGCCAAAAACATAACTGCCCGTAGGCAAAGAGCCAAGCGCGCCGCGATAAACGTAACCACCCGTCACCGAACATCGCCCGCCAGCTTGCGGGTAATCATAAATCGGCGGAGTAAATCCCGGAGCAGTGCAGGCAGCCGGGCCAAGATTCGTGCAGCGCGTTCCTTCTAAAACTCGCCAGCCGTAATTCGATCCCAGAGTGATTT
>JAGNMH010000076.1 GCA_017991275.1 Acidobacteriota bacterium | reverse complement strand
GGACTGGCCAGCGATTTTATGACCGACGCAGATCGTGAATGGCTGGCGCGGTCTGGTGCCTGGATATTGATTGCGATTACGGTTTGGAGCGTCGTCGGATCGTTGGTCATTTTCGGCCCCTGGCTATTACTCAAATACGGGCCAATGGTGAAAGGGTCATTCTTTTCCCTTGGCACATTAACCGGGCTGCTGACTTTGGTGGGCGGATGGAGCGGCAAAACCGCAGCGAACAAACAGACGTCAAGCCAGAAACCAAGTCGGACTGAAAGTTTGATCCAGGCGCTGTTGCCTTTTGCTGCGCCGCTGTTTGCCGGATTTATTCTGGTTTCGCTTTCGCTGGCAACCAGTTGGATGTTTCGGTTCACATTGGAAAAATTGGCGGCTGGAAGCGAGTTGATAAATCTGGCGATCAAAGTCCTGACAGGCAATTATTTGCTGCTGAAGCTGGGCACTTTCAGCGCTAGTTACCGTCCCGAGTACGAGCAATTTCCGATTGCCGGGAACTGGCATTTGAACGTTCTTTACCATACACCGACTCACATTGTGGTGCTGGTCGCTATTGTGCTGATGGCTTTCGGAGGAATTGCTGGCTGGTTTATCAACGTCAACAAGTTTTCGCTTCATGGCGCTTACCGCGACCGGTTGATTCGCGCTTATCTGGGCGCTTCACGAACAAACGGCAAACGGCGATCCGATCCGTTCACAGGTTTTGACGAAGACGACAACTTGAGGATGTTCTGGCTGCGCGAATCGAAAATCAGCCCATCGTTGCCGCATCCTCTGCATGTCATTAACACTGCGCTCAATTTGGTGGCCGACAGCAATCTGGCCTGGCAAGATCGCAAGGCCCAATCCTTTACATTCTCTCCGCTGCACGCTGGAAGCCGCCTGGTTGGTTATCGCCCGACTGAAAAATATGGTTGCGGCAGAGCTACGGACATAACTGGCCCACCACCAATTTCACTGGGAACCTGTCTGGCTATTTCCGGCGCGGCGGCCAGTCCCAACATGGGGTATCACTCTTCTCCAGTGGTCACCTTTCTGCTTGCGCTGTTCAATGTGCGTTTGGGCTGGTGGCTGGGCAATCCACGCAAAGAACAATTCAAGCGTTCAAGCCCCCGCTTTGCGCCAATTCATCTGCTGGCCGAAACATTTGGTTTGACTGACGCCGAACACAAATACGTCTACCTTTCGGATGGCGGGCATTTTGAAAATCTTGGGCTTTACGAAATGGTTCGCCGTCGCTGCCACCTGATCGTTCTGAGCGACGCCAGTGCCGACCACGATTTCAGCTTCGAGGATTTGGGCGGCGCCATCAGGAAGATTCAAATTGATCAAGGCGTGCCAATTGAGTTCGATGACAGACTGAAAATCCGCCCACGGATAAAAGCAGAGTCGCTGTTCACCAAAGACGGACGCAGTGACGATGGCCAATACTGTTCGGTGGCTCGAATCAATTACAAAGCGGTTGATGGCGAAAAAGCTGTAAACGGCTGGCTACTTTACATCAAACCGACAGTCTATGGTTCCGAAGCGCCAGATATACTGAACTATGCCAAAGACAACCCGACCTTCCCTCACGAAACCACTGGCGATCAGATGTACAGCGAATCGCAATTCGAGAGCTATCGCTCTCTTGGCGAAACCGCCGTTGAAAAAATCGTGGGCAAGAAGGACGTGGAAAACCTGACAGATTTGTTTGATCGCATGAAGAAGAACTTCGGAATCGAAGACAAGCCGCCAATCAACAACGAAGCCATGAGCGGCATAGAAGGTGATACAGGGTAAGCCAAACCAAATCGGTGCAAAGATAAAGACGGTAACAGAGAGTCTCTGTTACTGTCTTTATCTTTGATTGCCGCTCAGTTTTTGAAAACCCGGCTCGAAAGTTTTTACCTTTAGGTTGCCTTTTCGTTTTGGCTGAAGTGACAGAGCGTTGTAGTATTAGCCGCCGCCGGGGGACTCAGCTAAAGAATTTTCCCAGTGACACGATAATAAAGAAGTAATTCAGCCGTTGTTGATCAGCCAGTTTTTTCAGTCTACGCCATAAACTGGCAATCAGACGCAAAGTTTAAGTTGCCCAATATCGCAGTTTTCTCCGATTGATCAGTCCTCGTCATTCGGCCATCAGCATTTGGTCAAGCACACCTGAGTTCTGACCGATTGCACGACAATCACAGAGTTAGCCAGTGATCCTTAAAGAAGGTATTCGATCTTTTAGTGTCTCCCCTTGCCTAATCCTTTTTTAGATCAAGTTTGAGCAAAGACCACAAGTCCATGAAAGTTCGACTAATTCTGTGTTGCCTCTTTTGCGGAACAAGTTGAGAAAAGAGTTTTAGCCATGATAACCATAGATAACATCCCCCCCGACTCAACCATTGAAACTTCGTTGCAGCGACATAAGGACGAAGAAGCGCCGAAAACTTATCGCTACGAAGCCATTGCAGAACTTCTGAGCGAGGTGCGTTCGAGTTGCGAGCTTTCTGGAAATGAATCCCTGACTTGTATGGTTGATGCCGCCTATCGGATATGCCGAGCCTGTTGTTGCGCCTGGGACGAGGTCGAATGGCACCGACAGGCATTTTCCAAAGCAAACCTGCGGCAACTTCGATTGTTACAGGAGTTGAATGCCCTAATCGAGACGATTAGCCCGCCATCTGAAGGTGGCAAAAACAATCAACGTCTCTTTCATCCCCCCGATAACGAACAAAGCCAATCCGTCAATCCCAATCTCGCCAAGTATGAAAGGCTCGTACAGTGTATTAAGGACTTGTTGGTGCCTGCACCAAATTCAAAAACTTTTTCGCCCAGCCCTAAACCAGTTGCGGAAAGAGCCGTCGAACAACCGGTGGTTCGGGTTGCCAATGCCAACACTGATACACCCGACACATTCATCGAAGAGACGGACGACAGCCAATCCATAAATCGCCCATCACTCGCCGTTTACTTTCTAAGCCCATTCCGTGTGCTTCTTGACGAGCAACCGGTGATTGGCTGGCCAAACTGCAAAGGCAAGTCAATTTTCAAATATCTGGTGACACATCGCCAACGCCCCATTCCGAAAGAAGTCTTAATGGAAGCCTTCTGGCCGGAAGGAGACCCGGATGCCGCCAGGAACAACCTGAATGTGGCGATCTATGGGCTGCGCAAATCACTGAACAAGGTGAATACCTCTTTTTCTTATGTGTTATTTCAGGATGACTGTTATCTGCTCAATCCGGAAGCCAACATTTGGGTTGATTCCGAAGCGTTTTTAACACACGTTCAAAGGGCAAAAGAATGCGAGTCGCGTGGAGAACAAGCTGCGGCAATTCGCGAATATCGTGCGGCTGAAACAATTTATCAGGGCGAATTTTTAGTCGAGGATCGTTATGAAGAATGGCTGGTTTCAATAAGACAAAACTTTCAGGACACATATTTGGCCGTGATGAATCGCCTGTCCTGCTATTACTTCGATCAGAAAAATTACGAAACATGCGTAACCATGTGCTCCAAGGCGCTGGCCGTGGATTCCTGTAACGAAGAGCTACATCGTCGCCTGATGCAATGTTACAACTTGATGGGGTATGCGCACTTGGCGCTGCGCCAATTCCATAATTGCCGTGAAAACCTGATCCGTGACCTCAACATCATGCCGAGCAAGGAAACGATGCAATTATTCGAGGAAATCAGACGAAGACAATCCGCTTAGCGGCCAATTAATTTCACTCGCCAAATTGTCATAGCGCATCCTCACTGCTGATTAAGCCTTAGGTAGCATGCTATTGCCATGTGAAGCTTCTGGTAGTCGCCAGGAAGTAAATACTTCGCATCCTTTTATACAAAACCCGGGGAGAGAACCATGCCAACCAATCCGAAAAGCGACCTTCTACCACAAGAAGAGATTCAGAAACCTGATAATCTCACCATCATTCCTGGCGTCAGCAAAGCCCTGGAACAATGGTTACGAGAATCCTTGAAGGTGTACACCTTCGCCGATCTTGCGAAGCTGTCAGCTCAAAAAATCCGAGCGCGCGGCAAACAAACTGGAGAAGTATTATCAATCGAAGAACTTGAACCGATTCTAGCCAAAGCCAAAGAACTAGCCGATGCAGCGTCAGCAGAAAGTGCCTTGCCAGCAAAGGCAAAACCTGAAAAGGCGGCGCCTTCTGCCAAAACCATCAAAGAATGGAATGATTTTGCTAATTTCGTAATTTGCTTCGAGAAGAAAACGGCCGGCGGCAAGGAAGAAAAGCGCACCAAGGTAGAGCATCGCACCGGCATACAGCACATGGAAACCGAAGAACAGGCAAGCTGGCCGGGGATTGAAACTGATGAAGCCTGCAAATGGATGTTGAAGCGATTGGGTCAAAAAGCAACGACGGCGTCTGAAGAAGATTCACCTGCCACGGAAGCTCTCACCACAGAGACTTCTGCCGCATCAGCCTCAGTAAGCATTGAAATCATTGAGATTCAGGTGCTACAACCGCCTTCAGGTAATAAGCCACAAGACATTTCCGCGCTCGACCGTACTGTTGGTGGTTATGTAAATAGCGAAGCTCCCCTGTCGTTTAGAATCGCATTTCGAATCATAGGACCGGGAGCTTCAGAAACGGCAAAGAGAAATTTAGAATTCAACGTGGTTTTTCATGCAGTAAACGTATCTACTTCCGCTGTTACCAGGCTTGGTGCCTCAAAACTGGATTCCCTGAAAGAAAACGAGTTCTCTTACTCTGCGGAGTTGGCTCCTCTTACATTATCGCCGGGGATGTATAAGCTAAAAATTCTCACCGCTATCCGCGATATTCGACCAATTTGGGCTTACACCGAGATACCGTCATTTCAAGTGATGTAGGCTTCTTTGCGCAATTATCCAACGGGGAAAGTTCTGGGGTTATCCAGCTTTTCGCTGTGTGCCCGTTTCTCACCATTACCTAAAAAATCACACTTCGAGATTTATCCGAGAGAGATGCTTTCAACTATGCCCTACTTAATCGAAAAATTTTTCGAATTAAGTAACAATAAACCACACCTTAAGTACGCCTCCTTATAGTTCATTCAGTCAAGTCATACATCGGACTTGCGACAGCCTTGGCATATTGAAAATAACAAACTCATTTTGCCAGGAAACCTTTTAATCATCCTTATGGAGGTGCGGATATGCCTAACATCGGTCAAGAATACACAGAATGTTATATCGAGATTCCCGCTCAAATGTGTGTGGATCTCAAGGCCAAGATGACTGCTGAATTTTACGAAACAGGTGGTACAGCCCCGGCTTCGATCATCAGGTGTAATCAGGCTTCAGGCGTAAAAGTTAAATTTGATTTTACCGACAGCAGTGAACTCAAACGATTGCTTTGCGGGAACCTGTGCGTCAAAGTCGCTTATGAGTCTTGTGGAAAAGGGGCAGAAGACAGTGTAGTCAAATGGGTTAAGTTTCAACTCTGCGATAAGCTGGTTTATGAGATGGATATCGAATTTCCAGCGAACTACTTCTGTCCAGAACCACTACCAATCGAGGACTGCGGCACCGTATTTTGCTTGTGCATATCGGTGGTGCTGTTTGACGATTGTCGCCCACCCAAGCCTATAGGTGTCGGTGCTTACTGCAAAGGCCCCTGTATTTTGGTTATGCCTTAAGCAGGTGTTGTTCGCTGTTGGCTGTCCTAACGGGTGGTTTCTTGCACCGTTAGGATCAGCCTGTGGCGGCAGTTAAAACCAATAACGCGAAATACGGGAGATGTTCGAAAAAGAGGCGGCATTCAAGTTTGTTCTGGCTGTTCTCGCGACATGGCGGTTCACTCATTTACTGTCAAAGGAAGACGGGCCGGGAGATGTTGTCTTTCGTCTCCGGGTACGTTTGGGCGAAGGTTTTTGGGGCAAACTTATGGATTGCTTCAAATGCCTGAGCCTGTGGGTTGCAGCGCCTATGGCTTTTTATATCGCGCGACAGCCAATGGAAGTAATACTTGTCTGGCTGGCCATTTCCGGTGCAGCCTGCCTGCTAGAGCGCATCGGTCAGGAATCCGTGATGGTTCAGCCATTTTCTCATCATAGCGAAGAGGTGCAATATGGGTTGTTGCGGTCAGAAACGACAAACACTCCAGAGTACGGAAGCGCAAACGACGACGACGGTTAGTCCACCGCAGTCAGCAAGGAGTAGTTCCAAACCAGAACACTCTGCCTCTACGGATAGGGCACGCCTTCGTTATTTACAGGAATTGCCTATTGTGGTGCGCGGGTTGGCATCGGGAAGGCGATATTTCTTTTCAGGCGACCGACCTTTGAATATCGTGGATACGATGGACCTGGAAGGTCTTTTGAAATCAGGCATGTTTCGCACGGCTTAGCGGGTAGGCTGGAAACATGAGTCGGCATTTGAAACCATTCTATTGCCACAGTACACCTGCTAATCAAGGCTTTTGTCTCCACCGAGGGGCAATTAAATTCTTCGGTGGAGATGAAACCAATTTATCAACTTTGCGACTATCGAAACTACATTGAATCAAGTCAATCAAGATGACGTGGACGGATTAACCGACCCGCTGATCGGCTTGCGCGTGGTTTCGCCTGTGTGCAGCACTGGCAGGCCTTCATCAACTTCGCCGTGAGGGCGCGGGATGATGTGCGTGGTAACGACTTCGCCGACTCTGCGGCCGGCGGCGGCTCCTGCTTCGACTGCGGCTTTGACCGCGCCGACTTCGCCGCGCACGATGGCGGTGACCAATCCGGCGTCAACTTTTTCCCAGCCTACCAATTTGACGTTGGCGGCTTTGACCATTGCATCGGCGGCTTCGATCATCGCCACCAAACCGCGACATTCAACCATTCCTAAAGCGTCCATTTTCACCTTCCTGATCTTATTGGATTGATTTCCGAAGGCGGATTGTAGCCGATCAAGACAAATTTGCCAGTCGCAAACAATGCGTGTTACTAAAGCCGGGTTATGGATCCAACCGCAATCGTTTTACTGACACTGCTTATTTTCGCCGCAGCAATTTTGTATTCATCGGTCGGTCATGCCGGAGCTTCAGGGTATCTGGCGGCGATGGGACTGTTTGGTTTGATGCCAACTGTCATGCGCCCGACCGCGTTGCTGCTGAACATACTGGTTGCCTCAATAGCAACCTTCAAATTTTATCGCGCAGGACATTTTGTTTGGCGATTGTTCTGGCCATTCGCGCTGGGGTCAATTCCGCTGGCCTTCCTGGGCGGTAAAACCAAGCTGCCGGATGTGTATTACAAATACCTGGTCGGAGTAGTCCTGCTTTATTCGGCATACAGGTTTATCCGCAATCCCGGCATCGGCGATGAGGCAACACACGAAACTCCGGCAATCTGGCTGATGGTTATTTTCGGTGCGCTGCTTGGGTTGTTATCCGGGCTGACAGGAGTGGGCGGCGGAATCTTTCTTTCGCCAATCATGTTGTTTATGGGCTGGGCGGCGACGCGTCAAGTCTCGGCAGTTGCAGCAACATTCATTCTGGTCAACTCGATTGCAGGATTTGTCGGAGTCCTTTCTCAAACTTCAAACCTGCCAAAGCCAGCCCCCTTCTTTGCAATTGCGGCAATCATTGGTGGATTCATCGGGGCCGAATACGGCAGTCGCCGAATCGCCGGGCCTAACCTGAAGCGATTGCTGGCCGCTGTGCTGATAATCGCCGGGATCAAAATGATTCTGGCTTGATCGTGGTTTCAATACATCAACGGCAATTTAACTATGAAGGTTGTTCCCTGATCTTGCTGGCTGATGGTTTCGATTTGGCCATTGTGCGATTCAACTATCCACTTAACAATCGAAAGCCCCAGACCGAACCCCGCCGCGCTGCGGTCGCTGGTTTTGGCGGAACGGCGAAAGAAGCGTTCAAAAATGTGCGGCAGGTCTTCTGTCGGAATGCCTCGCCCGGTATCGGCAATTGTAATAACGGCTTGGTTATTTTCAGCTTTCAGGCCAAGAGTAACGTTGCCACCAGGTTCGGTGTACTTGATGGCATTGTCCAGCAGGTTTAGCAGCATTTGTTTGATGCGCTGCAAATCGGCGTTGATGAAAACGTCAACATTCGCCGAATCGTAACTCAAAACCTGTTGGCGCTGTTCGGCCAGCGGCGAAATGTAATCTGTCATCTGCTGGCAGAGCTTGTTCAGATCAACGGGTTCGCAGCGAAGCTCGACTCTGCCGGAATCGGCACGCGCCAGCATCAGCAAATCCTCTATCAGCCGAGTCAGGCGAACTATCTCTTCCAGGTTGGAACCCAAAACCCGTTGATACTCTTCCGCCGAGCGTTCGCGCCGCAAAGCGATTTCCATATCGCCGCGCATGACGGCCAGCGGAGTTCGCAATTCGTGTGAAGCGTCGGAAGTAAATTGTTTCTGTCGCTCAAACGCCGCTTGCAACCGCGAAATCATGTGGTTGAAGGTTGCCGCCAGTCGCCCAATTTCATCCATCTTGGCCGCAGAGCTTGCAGGCATTGGAACCCGCTCGGTTAAATCGCCGTTGGCGATTTGTTCGGCGACGCTGGTAATGCGGTCAACCGGGCTGAGCGCCTGATTGGCCAGCAACAATCCGCCGAAACTTCCCAGCAGCAATGCCAAAGGAATGGCAATTCCCAGAACCAGCAACGCCCGACGACGCGCACTTTCCATAGCGGACAATGACTGCCCTAAACGTATGAAGTAAGTTCCATCGCCGTCGTAATCTTTCACTCGTCGAGTCGCCACTCGCAACGACTCTCCCGACTTCAGCCTGACCGAACTGAAGAACGTTTTTCCGACCTCCAGCTTCATCAATTCATTTGCATCAACCGGTAAATGATCCTTCAGGGTTGTCATTCCCCCGTCTGTTATTTTTCCCTGCTCGTTGATGATCTGATAAACGTGCGGAGCAAGCGGCAGCAAATCCCCCTGAGCTTCGGGATCCTGCATCAAAGGATGATCCGACATATCCGCGCCTGCGCCCACAGCCATGCCGACTTCTATCTTTTCAATCTGAAATGCCAGCGCCTGATCTATTGTCGTCAGCAAGCTGCGCGAAAGATAAAAGTAGATCGCCACTCCAAACAGCAGCAGAACCGCCGAAAGGATTGCCAGGTAATAAACTGTGAGTTTGACTCTGAGAGAGGGCATAGAGGGCAGGACAGACAGGTAAAAAAAACAGAGGCAGTAATCAACAATTTACCACCTCTGCCATTTTTGATTGCCGCATTAGGCTTTAGCTTCTGCAACCATTTGAGATTGGCCCGCAGGACTTTTGAACATGTAGCCAATACCGCGAACTGTGTGAATCAGTTTGGGTTCATAGTTGCGATCAATCTTGTTTCGCAAATAGTTGATATAAACATCAATCACGTTGGTCAACGTGTCAAAGGTTTCTTCCCAGACTTTTTCGGACAACGTTTCGCGAGAAAGGATTTCGTCCGGATGGCGCATGAAATATTCGAGCAACGAAAATTCTTTGTTGGTCAATTGAACTTCGTTGCCTGCACGCGAAGCCCGACGATTGATCAGGTTCAACACCAAATCACCGGCCTGAATCTTGGTTGTATCTTCGGTATTTGTCCGGCGCAACAACGCGCGAATGCGCGCCAGCAATTCGGCAAAGGCAAAAGGTTTGGTCAGGTAATCATCCGCGCCGGTGTCCAATCCTTTGACCTTCATTTCAGTGCTGTCCTGTGCTGTCAGCACCAGAATGGGCATATCGAACCCGCCCTCGCGCAGTTCACGCGCAATTTCCAAGCCGTCCAGACCTGGCAAACCCAAATCCAGAATTATCATATCGTGGTTGCCGGATTTGGCAGCGGCGATTCCGGTTTCACCGTCATAAGCCGTCTCAACTTCCAGCCCCTCTTCCTCGAGACCACGTTTGATCAAATCAGCCATTTTCAGTTCGTCTTCGATCACTAAGACACGCATAACCTTCATTTTCTATCTACTCCTTGAGACACTTATTGAAAATAATTAGACCACTGCTACTGATGCCTCAGCTTGTTTCAACGATGCTTGCGATATTGCCAACAACTGGTATGGATAAGGGCGAGCATTGGCCCAGATTGATCGAAGCTGGACATTCAATGCAATGATCTATGAATCGAATTGTCTCGGGGATCGGTAGCCGCAATTTACACAAACTTACCGGCTTAGAGCAAGATATATTAAGCCGCCATCAGAGATTTGCTGCAACAAAGGGTTAAAGCTGTGATTTAACCGACACTTTTAGCCAGTTCAGGTATTCAGCCGAACCAACTTCGATGGGTAAAGCAACGATCTCAGGGGTTTGATAAGAATGATTCTGTTTTATGGCCGCTTCAAGCTCAGCATAGGCGGCGCGGGTGGTTTTGATGAGCAATAAAGTTTCGCCAGTCTGCTCGACCTTTCCCTGCCAGCGATAAACCGAAGTGATTTGCGGCAGCACCTGAACACATGCCGCCAGTTCCGCTTCAACCAGCAAACGCGCCAGCCGTTCGCCATCGTCCAGTGTTTCAGCAGTTGTGATCACAACCAATGCGTTTTCCATGTTCTGGCTTTGTTTAGCTCAGGCTTGCACTTCAACGTCTTCGGGCAAAGCTGCGTCGGCTTGCTGTTCGAAAAATGCGTTGTAAAGCTGCTGGGCGCGGTCGAGTTCGTTTTCGGGAACAAGCAAAGTGATTTCAGAATAACCGCCCGGCAACAAAAGCGGCTCCAGCCCGCTGAAGTTCATGCCTTGCAAGATCGAACCGATGCCGTTGTTTTCCAACAACCGGCCAACCATCCCTGCTTCAACCGAGTTTGGAAAATGCGCCAACTCGACAAGATTGACATCCTGTTTTTCGCTCATTGTGTTACCTCAGGAGAGCCATTCGCCTTGAAAGACAGCGCGAGCTTCGCCGGTTTGAATGACTGAATTATCTCCACTCCATTCGACAATCAACTCTCCGGCAGCGGTCAGGACTTTGACCTTTCGCTCGGTCAGTTCATTCAGCATCGCAGCCAACGCCGCTCCGCACGAACCGGTTCCCGAGGCCAGAGTTTCTCCGCAGCCCCGCTCCCAAAACCGCACTTCAATTTCGTGACGGTTCAACACGCGAATGAATTCGACGTTGGTTCGATCCGGGAAAGCCGGGTGAGTTTCAATCGCTGCTCCAAGCCGTCGCCAATCCAGTTGCTCAAAATCCGCGACAAATATGCTGCAATGCGGATTGCCCATCGAAGTCGCGGTTATCTCGACAGTTTGCCCGGCGACTTCCAGCGGCTGACGAATCACCCGCTCAAGCGGAGTCGGCAAAACGACCGGTATTTCGCTGCTGTGAAAACGCGGCGTCCCCATCTCAGTCTCAAACACCAGGCTGCTGGCACTTCGCTCAACCGGTTTCAGAGTTTTGACGCCCGCGCCGGTTGCAATCCTCACCTGCGGCTTGTCCCAGTTTTCAACCAGATAAAGATAAGCGCCTACGCACCTGGTTCCATTGCCTGAAATCGGAGTTTCGCCGCCATCGGCATTAAACAATCGAACTTCAAAATCTGCTTCGGCCCTTGGCGAATCCAGCAACAACTCCAAACCATCCGCCCCCGCGCCAAAATGCCTGTCGCAGATCAACCGGGCAAAGGATTCAAAATCATCCGTTACCGCGCGTAACTCGCTTTCGCGCGCGATCAAAAAGTCATTGCCCAAAGCCTGGAATTTGTGGAATCGCATTAAATCTCGAAATGAGTGAACTCTTTGAATTGGTGGAAGCGGTTGCGGATTTCTTCCGGCGTCAGTTTTCTCAGGCGGTCGCAACTGAACTCTTCTACGTTGTAAGACGCCATCGCCGAGCCGTAAATGATCGCGCGGCGCAAGGTTATGTCATCAACTTTATCCGCCTGCGCCAGATAACCCATGAAGCCTCCGGCGAAGCTGTCGCCAGCGCCGGTCGGATCGAAGACGCTTTCCAGTGGGTAAGCCGGAATGGCGAAGTAGCTGTCTTTGGTAAAAAACGCCGCGCCATATTCGCCGCGTTTGACCACCAGCATTTTCGGCCCCAGAGTCAGAATTTTTCGCGCCGCGCGAATCAGATTGGCTTCTCCGGCCAGTTCGCGGGCTTCGGCGTCGTTGATAATCACAGCGTCAACGACAGCGATGGTTTTCAGCAATTCTTCGCGTGCGATTTCAATCCACAGGTTCATCGTGTCCATTGCCACGAACTTGCAATCCACTTGCTCGCGGACTTCGCGTTGCAGCGTAGGCTGGATGTTCCCCAAAAAAAGAAACGGTGTTTTGCGAGCGGCTTCGGAAAGCTTCGGTTTGAAGTCGGCAAAAACGTTGAGTTGCG
>JAGNMH010000742.1 GCA_017991275.1 Acidobacteriota bacterium | reverse complement strand
GCGGAAGTATCACCGCGATTTTTGGGCGTTGGAAAATGTCAGTCTGCAAGTTCCAACAGGTGAAACCGTAGGCATCATCGGGCGCAACGGAGCAGGGAAGACTACGTTGCTGCAAATCATCGCCGGAGTCTTGCAGCCTACGGTTGGTGATGTGCGTGTCGAAGGTCGAGTCACAGCGTTGCTGGAACTCGGCAGCGGCTTCAATCCCGAATACACAGGCCGCGAAAACATTTTGCTCAGCGGTCAAATCCTCGGTTTCAGTGAAGACGAAATGCGGCGGCGTATGGATGTGATTGTTCAGTTTGCCGAACTTGAAGCGTTTGTGGATCAGCCGGTCAAAACTTACTCGACCGGAATGTTGATGCGGCTGGCGTTTGCTTCGGCAATTCACGTTGACCCGGATGTGCTGATTGTTGACGAAGCTTTGTCGGTTGGCGATGTGTACTTTCAGCGCAAATCGCTGGATCGTATGGAGTATTTTCGCAAAGCCGGGAAGACGGTTTTGTTCGTTTCGCACGACCCGATGTTGGTGCAAAGATTTTGCACTCAGGCGCTGTGGATCGAAGGCGGCAAAGTCGCAATGACCGGCAATGCGCGCGAAGTCGTCACGGCGTATCAAGCCTTTTGCGCCAAGCTGGAAGACCAACGGCTGCGAGATGCAGCACGAAACGGCGGTATTGGCTCACGCGAACACGACGAAATTTTGCGGGAACTGCAATTGACCGGTTCGCGTTGGGGCAACGGCAAGATTCGGTTTTCAAGCGTTGAGATGCTGAATTCGAGCGGTGAAGCCACCTGGGTTTTCAGCCACGGCGAAGCAGCGACAATTCGCCTTCACGTTGAATCCGACGCTGATTATCCGCAGCCTGTCTTTGCCGTAGACATTCATCGTTACGACGGAATTTTCATCGGCAGCATCAACAATCTGGACACTCACGCCACCAGCTTGCCCGTCAAACAAGGAACGAGTTCGATTGATCTGCACATCCCTAATCTGGAACTTTCGCACAACGTTTACTTCCTTTCGCTGAAGGCATTTACCAAAGACGGCTCGCCCGAATGGAATGATCCGGCTGACATTCACAACCAGATGTACCAGTTCGATGTGGTTTCAGAGCAGGCGACTCACGGCTTGATGAAGTTTGAAGCTGAGTGGTACGGTACGCGGGCGCGGTCATAGATTTTGGATGGAAACGGAGGAAAACTATGAGCGAGGAAATTACCAAAGACCTGACGGCGGACGAGAAATTGGATTTGTTGATTGCCGAAATGCAACGTGTTAATTCACGACTGGCTACCATTGAAGCTTTTGTCGAGGATCGTTCGCGTGACACACGCCCGAAACTCAATCTGATTCATAAAGAACTTGCTGACGCGCGCGAAGAGATTCGGGATGTTAAAGACAGAGTTTCCCGTGTTGATCGAAAATTTGATGTCGTGTTGTCTGATTTTACCGAATTGCGAGCGGCGCAGCGTGATGTCGAAAACCGTGTCTGGGCAATTGAGCGCAAACCTGCGTGATGAATATTTGCCAGTTTCAGCCAGCACAGTGGTTTCCGGCTGAAACTGGCAACCAGAATAATCAAGCAGCGGAAAATCCTTCGCAATAACTGACAAACTCCCCAGCCAATTCCAGCGCAGCCTGCGCCGAAGCTTCATCAGCCAAGCCAGCTTTCACTTCTTCAAAAGTTGCCAACAAGTTTTTCCACGAACCGCCGGTTTTGCCGGAAAGCACGAACAGGTTTTCAAACTCCCACAACGCTTCCAGCGACGTGAATGGGTCAACCAGTTTTTGGTAAAGCGGCACGCGCGCGGCTGCGGCTGCCGTTTCGTAACTTTCCAGCAAAACTTGTTCGTAATTGCCGTGCAGCAAATATGCTTTGGCTTGCTCCAGTTTGGTTTGCGCGGTTTCGATTGTCGGAACGACTTCGGCGATGGTGGTTCCGGCGCATTCTCCGCGAACGCCGGAACGAACGGTGAAGCGTTCGTTTTCGTGGCCGTAATCGTCGTAAAACTCCGGGTTTGTATCGAAAGCTGGAATGGCTTTGAGCGGTTCCAGAACTTCTTTGACTCGCGCGTCGCCGATGCGGGCGATGAACGAGTTGAAGTCTTCATCGGCCAGCTTTTCAGAATCGTGAAACTTGAACAACGTTTCAACTACGTTGATTGCGTTGCGAGCCGGAAAACGCCCGAAGACTTTGGCGGCTTGTGCCTTTCCGTGATTCGACTGGCCGCCCAGAAACAGCAGGTGTGCTGGAAGGTTGTGCCCTTCGTGCGAAACGGCTGCGGCGTGGAAGCCTATGTTGGCGACGGCGTGTTGAGCGCAACCGTTTGGACAGCCGGAGATTTTGATTCGCATATCGCGGTTAGTTTCGCGGTAAGGCGCAAGCGTGCCGGTGAAAAACGAATCGGAAATCGCGCTGCCCAAACCTTTTGCTGAAGCAATTCCAAGTCGGCAGGTGTCGGCTCCGGGGCAGGCTGTTACGTCGGCGACGGTTTCCGCTCCGGCATCGCCGAGCGTGATTTTACGAAGTTCGGAATAAAGCTCCGGCAAATCTTCGACGCGAACCCACGGCAGGAAAAGATTCTGTTCGATTGAAACGCGCAATTGGCTGGACGAAAACCGCCGAGCGACATCGGCCAAATCCCGCGAACGATCTGAAGTTATATCGCCAAGTTTTGTGCGGACGTGAACTCCACGGAAGCCTTCGACGCGATGAGCGATGACCGAATCCTGTGCCCATTGCTGATAATCGGCGTCGTTCGTCAGCGGATGCAACACGTTCAGGTTTTGAGAAACGGCTTCAAACTTCGGATCAATTTCTTCTTCCAAAAAGTCAGCCAACGGCGGCAACTCGCCTATGATTTGGCGTTCGGCGTCAACCTCGGCTTTGAACTTGTCCCAGCCCATGGTCTGAACCAGAAACTTCATGCGAGCTTTCATGCGCTGTTTGCGTTCGCCGTAACGGTCGAAGATGCGAATGACCGCCGTTGTGAAATTGAACATTTCTTCAACCGGCAGAAAGTCGCTGTAAATGTGCGCAGGCATTGGGCCGCTGCCCATTCCTCCGCCGACGTGGACTTTGAAACCGCGGCGAACTTGGCCGTTTTCTTCGCGGGCGACGGCGTGAAATCCCAGATCGTGAAACGCCAACGCGGAGTGATCTTCGGCGCAGCCTTCAAAGGCGAACTTCATCTTGCGCCCCATGTTCTGGTTGTGTTTGTTGCGAAGCAGAAATTTGAACAGCGCCCGCGTGTACGGGTAAACGTTGAAAACTTCGTTGTGCGAAACTCCGGCGCGATAACAGGCCGTAATG
>JAGNMH010000741.1 GCA_017991275.1 Acidobacteriota bacterium | reverse complement strand
TTCAGCTATAAACGATTAGCGAACATTCAGTTCGACTACGAGTTGCCGGTCGCAATCGAAACCGGACATTTGAAAGACCGCAGCCCGTTGGCCGAAGCCGCTCGATTGTTGATCCCAGACCAAAGCGAAAACGGCGCGTGGAAAATTGATGCCGGAACCACGCCCGGTTCGCCTGCCACTTACGGAACTCCGCTGGCCACGGTGATGGCGCTGCGGGTTTTGAAAGCCGCGAACTTGCCGGAAGCCAACCCTGCAATTCAAAAAGCAGAAAACTGGTTGCGGCAGACAAAGCCGAACAACGTGTTGACGGCGGCGGCGCTGTTGATGTTTTCGATTGACGCCGCCGATAAACAGAAAGAAACCGATTCGTTGAAACTGATTCGCTCGGCTCAAACCAGCGACGGCGGTTGGGGGCCTTATGCCGATTCTCCGCCGGAAGTTTTCGATACCGCCGTTGTCTTGCTGGCGCTGGCCGAATTCAAAAAACGGTCAGAAGTCGAAGCCGCAATTCAACGCGGGCGAAAATTTTTGATCAAAGAGCAACAACCCGATGGCAGTTGGCCTGAAACCACCCGGCCATCAGGCGGCGAAAGTTACGCTCAACGTTTGTCAACGACCGGATGGGCGACGCTGGCGCTGCTGGCGACGCGCTGACGTTTGGAGTGCGGTGACTCGACACCGCTTTTCTTTCCTGACCGAATGTTTCGGTTGATCGGTGGCGATTGGCAGCGAACGCAAAGCTGCGCCAAGTCGCGGCACTCCAAAATTTCATTTCGTTTTGCCGTCGTTGATGCAAAACAGATGAGTTTTGCTGCGAAGGTACAACTCGCCCTCGGCCACAATTGGCGTAGCGACAAAGAAATGATCGTCGAACAGGTTACTGGCCACGACTTCAAGTTGTTCGCCCATTTTGACGACTGTCACCATTCCGTTTTCGCTGGCCATATAAAGCTTGTCGCCAGCGCCCATCAACGAAGCTTTGAAGCTGTCGGTTTGCGGCAATCGTTTCTGTTGATAATACGGCTCGCCGGTGGTGGCGTTGAAACAACTTAGCAAGCCGTTGTCGCTCAAAGTGTAGTATTTGTTGTCGTGCAGCACAGGCGAAGGCGTGTAAGCCGTTCCGCGAGTCTGGCTCCACAACACTGAATCGGTTCCGGTCAGGTCGCCTTCTTTGCCCAATCGAATAGCCATCAATTTAGGATCGCGGTGGCCGCTCATGACCAGCAAAATGTCTTTTTGTTGAGCAGGAAACGGAATGACATTGCTGCCCAAGCCTCCGCATTCCCAAATCAGTTTGCCGTTGGCCGGATCGTAGGCGCGGGTCTTTTTCGACGCGCTGATGACGATTTGTTTCTGCCCCTTGGCGTCAGCGATGAATGGAGTTGACCAGGAGCTTTGTTCGTCGCGTGCCTGTCTCCACACTTCCTTGCCGTTACGTTTGTCCAGAGCCACAACGAATGATTCGCCTTCCTGATCGAAATGATGAATCAGCAGATTACCGTACAAAGTCGGCCCGGTGCCTTCGCCGAATTGCAGACGCATTCGCATCTGCACGCCCATATCTTTTTCCCAGATCAGCTTGCCATTGAGATCGAAGCAGTAAAGTCCGCGCGAACCGAATGAAAAGTAAACATATTTGCCGTCGGTGACAGGCGCGTTTGAAGCAAAGCTGCCGTATTGACGGTGATAACCTTCGTGCGGAGTGGTAGTTTTGACTACGCGCTCCCACAGAGTTTTGCCGGTTTTGCGGTCAATGCTCATGGCTACGAACTTGTGTTCTTCACCGCCGGCTGCTCCGCCACCAGCTCCTCCGCCGGGACCGCCTGGGCCACGTCCAGGTGGCGCACCAGCCGGAGGTTGCGGACGATTTTCAGCAACGGGAGCAACAGCCGCTTTGCCGGTCGGAATCGCCGTCGTCAAAAACATCTGGTCGCCCCAAATCACAGGAGTCGAAAAGCCTCGGCCTTCGATGGCGACTTTCCATTTGACGTTTTTTGTAAGAGAGAATTCAGTCGGTGCTGCGGTGCGCGCCATGCCGTTGGAAAACGGGCCGCGCCATTGAGGCCAATGCGCCGGATCGGGCGCGGATGAAGATGAAGAGTTTGAGACAAAAGCTGTTCCGAAAATCGCCAGCAGTAACAAGCTGGCCGTGACAATACATCGTTTCATTGAATCATTCTCCGTTTGTTCGTAGTGCCGCCTTCAGGCGGAACGGTGGCGTATTTCTTTTAACCTGAAAAGCTCTTTGGCCAATGCCTTCCGCCTAAAGGCGGTACTACATGCTTTATGTTCATCGAATTTCAAAAGTCAGTTTTACAGTCTGGCTGGTCAAATTGCGCTGCACGTTTTTGAATACGTCCACTTCAAAAGGTTTGCCGATGTTGTTGCCAGCCAGGTCTTCAATCGTAGTTTGAATAACAATGCTGTACCGCCCGCGTTGCCACGCCGTGTTCGGCGTGAACGTCCAGCGGCGTTCCTGATTTTCCAGCGCGACAGTTCCCAGAACACTTTCGCCGAGTTCTTTGGTGACGGCGATCATTCGTGAAGCAAGCGCGTGTTCCATCGGTTCGGGGAAAGTGATCGTCAGAGCTTCGCGCGAGTTTGGTGTCGGCGGTTGAACCTGCCATTGAGTTTGATCCGGCGGCTGACGATCAGCAGGCCCGACCCGGAAAGCTTTTTCAAAATTAGCTATCAGCGGAGCGCCGTTGCCGTCGCGCCATTCGCGGTCAATCACCAGTTTGTAACTTTTTCCGGCTTCCATCGAAGGGCCAATTTCTTCCAGCGGTTTGACTCCGCGTTTGATGCGGCCCGGATCAATGAACAACGTCAGCCGCGTAAAGTCCTGATTCCACAACTCTTCGTCAATTTCCAAAAAGGGAAGCTCAACGGCTTTGCCCGTCGCGTCCAGCAGACGAATGTGTTCGTAAATGCCGCCTCGCCGCATCGGAGCCGAAAAGTGAATGTAAAACTTTAGCAGGTTTTCGGGCAGCACGTCGGCGCTGGGGTAGATTTGTGAGACGACCGTCGTCGGCGTCAGGTCGCGCGGCGGCGGCGTGAATGTTGCCGTGATGACGGAATTTCCCGATGCGCCAGGCAGTTTGCCCGGAAGAAAAACGGCTCTGTAAGTGACGCCGGGTTCAAGCGTAAATTGCGGTTCAAAGCGCAGCGCGCCCGATTCGATTCGGTACTTGCCCAGCATAGGCGGTAATCCAGCGCTGGTTTGGCCGACATAAACCGCCAGCACGTTTTGGAATTGTTGCGGATTCCAATTGGCCATTTGCCGCAAAGTGATTGGTGGCAAAGCGATTTCGACCGCC
>JAGNMH010000740.1 GCA_017991275.1 Acidobacteriota bacterium | reverse complement strand
ATCATCTGTTCAACCTCTTCGATTGAAAGTTTGGTGACGTGGGCAATTTCCTTGATTATCAGGTAACGGGCGCGAGACATGGTTTGCTGCTCTTCAGGAGAAAGAGTCTTTGACTTGCTTAGCTTCGCCATTGTCTTCAGGGAATCGGCAACTTCGTAAATTTCGCCGGTTGCCATTCGCTCTGCATTCTTGGCGTTACGTTTGCGGTGGTCGGTTGCCACTTCAATATCCTTGCCCAGAAATTTCAACAGCTTGGGTATGTCTTCCTTTTCAATCAGTTTTCTGACTCCGACTTCTTCGGCCTTATTGACCGGAACCATTACAGTTGTCGTTTCCTGATGATCTAAAGGTTTGAGAGCATATAGTTTAACGCTCGTATCCCCAACCGATTGTTCAATTATTCCAGCGATACGGCAGATGCCGAGTCGCGGGTAAATCACTTTGTTGCCTTCTCTGAATGCCAATGCCGTTCTCCTTGTAACTATGTAACTTTAAGATGGCCGGGAGTATAGCACGGATCGTTGTTTTCTGAGCCAATCTGAGTCAGATTTTCCTTCTGTACGGTCTTGGTTCGCTAAATGATGACTTGAAAGGAGTCAGATGGGCAAGTTGATGTTGGAGTGACCTATTTTGTTGCGCTTTATCGCCGACGTTGGCCTATGTTTTCAGTTCCAAAAGAGCCTATGCCTTTCAGAGTGAAGGCGAAAACGATACGGTTTTCTTCTCGGAAGCCGGCGTTGAATCGGATGGTCTGGACGTTCAGGCTGCAACAATCCCAAGCCCAACCTGTACTGGTGGTCAGATTGACCAGTTTGCGGTCGCGCAAGCCGCCGTTGAAAAGTTTGTCGCGCAAATCGTAGCTGATGGTAAAACCGCCGTAAGGCCCCTTGGCCGGATTACCGACAAAAGCGGAAATGTCCATCTGATTGCCGGGCAGGGTAGATGGGTCGAACTTGAACTGGTCAACGGCTATGCGGCGCGTATAAAACCAGGATTGGCTGATGGAAAAAATGCCTTTTGCCAGTCCCGCGCCAAAGATGAAATCGCGCAGGTCGTGAAACTTGGTATCGTAATTCAATCGCACGTCGGCAAAGATATTTTGGGTTGGCCGCAACCTGGCTTTGATGTTGACCGGCGATACGTCCCGTCGTAACGCGCCGAAAGAGAATCCACCCAAAGTGTTGATGGGAAAGAACTGATTGCGTTCACCTTCGCGCAGAGCGCCACCGAAAGTCGGATCGAAGAAGTATTTTTGTGTCAGCGTCAGGTTCAGAAACTCGTGCGTTTGCGGAGCCTGGCCTTCGCCGGGCGACCGTTTGACCAGAAAGCTGTTGCTGATGCCATAGGCGATTTCGTTTGTTTCGGCAATCACGTCTCGTTCGTCAACACGTAACGTGCGGTCAAATTCGTCAATGCCTTCTATTCGGCGGTATTCGATGAAAGGTTCGACGATGTGTTTGAACCAGGCCGTGCCGTCGTTGTGACGGAAAACTTTGGCCACTGCTGTCGGGCGCACATCTACCTGTAAATCAGCGTAGTTACGAAACAGGTTTTGGCCGGTGACCTGACGGCTGACTGGGTCAAGGCTGTCGCTGTAAAACGTGGAGCGCAGTCCCAGGCTAGGCGTGACTGTGAACCCGGCAAAAGACTTCAGCGGGAAAGTCACACGCGGCGCAAAATCCAGTCGCTGAACCACGGACGGCGTTTTCAATTTGAACTGATCGGCTGAAGTCTCGCTGCGACGAACGCCTTCCAGCGCGGAATCAAAGGAAAAGTAAAACGGCAGGCTTTCAGAAATCTGAGTTGCCCGTTTGTTCAGTTCCACGCTGGGGAATTTGCGAACTTTGACGATCTGGTCGGAAACAAAGTTACCGTCCTTGTCGAATTCGCCGATGAACGAGCTTTGTTCTCCGAACTGTGCGTTGAAGCTGAACGAGCGCCAGTTTTTATTCAGGTAAAACAGCGAACGCTCTTCGGGCGAAATTGCCGACAGGATGTTGTCGGAAAAGATTTGCCGGAAAGCAAACGATGAGGTGATATTCACGTCTGCGACGGCGACGAATCCATTTTTGAAGTTATGAACCGCTTCGGCGTAAAAGCTGCTGCCGCCCTGATCCGTTCCTTTTTCTCCGAACAACCTGTCCAAAACCAGAAACGAACCAAAGTTTATGTGCGATGTTTCGTTGGTTCGCGCGCGGAAATCGAACCCAAGCCCGATGCCACGTTTGCTGAAAATGTCTGTTCTCACCAGCACGTCGGCGCTTTGCCCCAGGGTTTGGTAATAAGCCAGATGCAGCGTGCGCCCTTTAATCGAAGACGAACCTGAAGAGGGTAGCAGAAATCCTGACGAGCGATCTTTTTTGCTGATCGAAATCGAAGCGTAAGGCAGATAAAAGACCGGGACGTTTTTGATCCTCAACAGCGCGTTGTACACCTTGGCTTTGTGATCCATGCGAATGCGCGCGCGCTTGGCGGTGAACATCCATTTCGGCACGGCCTCCTGGCAAGCCGTCAGTTTGGCGTTTTCCAGCGTGTAAGTTTCGTTGCCGACTTTATCGGCTCGGCTGGCGTCAATGACCAGAGTTGTTCCGTCGCGGGTGGCGTTGGTGAAAGCCGTCGGATTGGTAATCGTGCCGCGCTTGGTTTTGTAATTCAGTTCGATTCGGTCGGCGGTGATGCGCTGGCCTTGCTGCTCAAAATATACATTGCCTTCAGCCAGCAGATCGTTGGTGATTGTGTTGTAAGTCGCGCGGTCGGCGATGACCAGAACATCTCCATAAGCGATCTGTGCGTTTCCGGTCATCAGTACGATTTCACCTTTTTCGCCAATGGCTTCCTGTTTTTCGGAAATGAAGGTTACATCCTGGGCATTGCCGGGTTCGATTTGTGTGACGATCGTCAGTTGAGTCGGCTTGGTTTGCCCCACTGATTTTGCCTGGTCGGCGGCGACTCCGATTGGATTGGTTACTTTCTTATCGGGATCGGTTTGCTGGGCAAAAACGTTTATTGAACCTGTCAGGCAAATCAGCCATAGGCATAATGCGATTCTGCTGAGAGTCTTGCTTGGAAATTGCATCAAGATCGTTGGGGAATTTGCGGGTCAGGCGATTCGACGCAAGCCAACTGTTGCGGCAAAGATGCGGTCATAAAGTTGAACTGGGATTTCGACCTTTTCAGGTTCTTCCAAAGATTCGCGGACGCCTTTGACCAGTCGGCGGCAATCTCCACAAACGGCGAAATGTTCATTGAAGATCGTTTCGTAAGTGGTTTCAATGTTGCCTTCGAAGTAATCCGAAATCAGCGCGTCCAGCGTCCGGCAA
>JAGNMH010000739.1 GCA_017991275.1 Acidobacteriota bacterium | reverse complement strand
CAAAGCGCGCAGCAACCGATTGACCGACGAATTAGGTCGCGGAATCGAGCCATGCCCCGGTTCGCCCGTCGCCGTCAGCCTTAACCAGGCTGGAGTTTTTTCCGAAGGGCCGACGCCTATGGCCAAGACTTTGCCGCTGTTATCAACCGTGTTGTTTCCACCTTCGTTGAACAGAAACTCGGCTTTGCCCAACAACTCAGGATGGTTTTTGGCGAACCAGCCAGCGCCTTGCAGCCCGCCCGCTTCTTCGTCTGCTGTGGCCAAAAAAATCACATCGCGCTTCAACGGAACCCGCGCGCGCTTCAATGCCAACATAATCACAAACTGAGCGATGCCGACGGATTTCATGTCCTGCGAGCCTCGGCCATAAATGAAGCCGTCTTTGATCTGCCCGCTAAAGGCCGGAACTGACCAGAACTCAGGACTGTGAGGCACAACATCCGTATGATTCAGCAGAATCACCGGTCTCTTGCTGCCGTCGCCTTTCAATCGCGCCCACAAAGTTCCGCGACCTGGAAACGGTTCGAAGACTTTGTATTCGATGCCTTCGCGTTTGCAAATTTCGGCGAAGAAATTCGCAGCCTTAATTTCATTGCCTGGCGGGTTTGTAGTATCAATTTTTAGGTACTGAATGAACAGTTCCAGAGCTTCTTTTTGAGCTGCATCCCAGTTGACCTGCGTTTGAGCAGGGGCGTTCACTGAAGCAAGCGCAAGAACTCCCAACAACAGACTGCTCAACACAGTCCTGCGAAAAAGACTCATAAAATTCCCCTGACGATTAGTTTGAGGTGAAATGCCCCGGCATCTTACTCTGCAGAAAGCTTGGCTGCCAGCGCCTGATTCAGCATCGCCTGCTTGGAATCCCGGCCAAATCGCTTTTGCAGCATTCGTACCAGCGGGTAGCCCAGTTTGGCCATAACCGAAGCCGGGCGCGAAAACGCCAAAATGTCATACCAAACGCTGTCGTCTTCGTGCCGCCATTCGATCAAAAAACGTTCTTCGCCCTGTTCATCGTGTGCAGGCAAAGTTCCGTAGCCAAATCCGAACCGGCGCGACTGTTCATCAGCTTCGTCAATCACGTAAACAACTCTGGCCGGATGGCACGACCAGAATCCGAAATGCCTGGCAAGGACGGCGACGGTCGAACCGATTTCAATCGGAGCTTCCGGCCAGCACAGCTCCAGCCAATCCATATCCTGCATCTTCCAGCTTCGAACAGCCTCAACTGCACGATTGAAAACTTGCTCTCCGTGGCCAAGCTGAATGCGGTTGTGGTCAATGTTGTAACCGTCTGGAAGAGTCGAATTGGTCGCGCCGACTTCGGGGTAAGAAAAAGGCAATTCGTGCTGATCGTTTAGGAATCGCTGAATGCGTTCGGCGGAAGGTTTTGTCAGAGCAAACATTGAATTTATTGATAGTCGAAAGCTGTCAATCAGGCAGCTTGATAAATACCGTGAAGAGCTGTCGCCAGTTCGCTGGGGATTTCGATCTGGTAAAACATATCTGCTGCGTGCCGGTAATCCTCACCGCTCTCATCAATTACTCGCAAGTAACCATGCTTGACGGCCTCTTCATCGGCAATGACTTCGTAAAGTTTGCCAACTTCAAGACTGGCTTTATTTTCTGAATTGTTCAGACAGACAGCAAATGGCATCCTGGTTTACTCCCCAGCAAAGAAATGCTGAACATCTTCGATCTTTCGAGTCACGCGCGCAGGCGGCAGGCTCTTCAAAAAGTTTTGCCCGTAACCTTTCGTGACAATCCGAGGATCAAGAATCGAAAGGACTCCGCGGTCAGTCGCGCTGCGGATCAAGCGGCCAATTCCCTGCTTCAAACTGATGACCGCCGCTGGCACTGAATAATCCGCGAAGCTGTTGCCTCCGTGATTGTCTAAATACCGCTGCCGAGCCGCAATCACCGGATCGGAAGGAACCGCGAACGGCAGTTTGTCTATGATGACGCACGACAGAGCCTCGCCGCGCACGTCAACCCCCTGCCAGAAACTGGATGTAGCGAAAAGCACAGAGTTTGGCCTTTCACGAAAACGATCCAGAATTCCAGACCGCGAACCTTCGCCTTGCATCAGCACAGGGTAATCAATTTGATACTCGACCAAATCGCGCAAAGCCTTCATCTGGGAATTGCTGGTGCAAAGCACGAAAGCCCGGCCACGACTGGCGGTCAGCAATTTAATGATTTCGTTGGCGGCGGCTTCGGCGTAACCGGCGTCGCGCGGGTCTGGCATTTTCGGCGGCAGATAAAGCAGCGACTGGCTTGGATAATCGTAATTCGATTCGGCAATCAACTCGTCGGCTTGATCAACTCCTAAGCGTTTGCGAATGAAGCCAAATGAATTTGCAGTTGTCAGCGTCGCCGAAGTCATCACCACACTTTCAACCTTGCTGAACAACCTGTCGTTCAAAATGCCAGAAGCGTCAATCGGCGTAGCCTGCAAAAAGATTCCACGCCCGCGCCGTTCGCACCAGTTGACGAAAGTGTCGTCGTCATTGAGCACTACGAAATCCAGATCGAATTTCAATTGCTCGACTCGGCGAATAATGGCTTCCATTTCCGCCGGAGCGTCTTTGACTCCAACCAGTTCAGCGCCCAGCCGATCCAGCGCCTGCCGCAGATTCTTAAACCGTTCGCCAGCCGGAGACAATTCTTCCTGCCCGTTTCGATTCTTGCGAACGAACATTTGCGGACGAATGACGAAACGCCCTTCGCCACTGCCAAGCCCTGAAATCGTCAATCCGTATTCTCCGCCTGTAAAATTCATCCAGAAGTTTTCGGCTCTTTGCGAGACGCGGGCGGATGTTTTGGTGATTTCGCGAGCCGAATCCAGATCGGAAATCGGCAACCGCGAAATGTCGTTGAGCAAATCGTCAACCTGATAATTCGACACCGCAGCGCCAAAGTATTGCGCGGCTATGTCTTCGATCTGGTGAGCTTCGTCAAAGATCACGGCACCGTAATCGGGCAAAACCTGCCCCCACTCTTTGTCGCGCAGAGCCAGGTCGGCGAAAAACAAATGATGGTTGACGATGATGATCTGGGAATCCAGAGCCTGCTGTCTGGCTTTGGTGATAAAGCAGGCGTCGTAATCGGCGCATTTCTGCCCGATGCAAATATCCGAGCGCGCATCAATGTGACGCCAGAAAGAAACGTTGTCCGGCAGTTCAGCCAATTCCGCGCGGTCGCCGATGGCGCTCTGATAAGCCCAATTCCTGACCAGATCGAAATACTCGACTTCATTCAAACCATCCAGCACCGGCTGAGCTTCGGCGCGTTTCAACCTTAACAGGCACAGATAATTCGACCGG
>JAGNMH010000738.1 GCA_017991275.1 Acidobacteriota bacterium | reverse complement strand
AGCATTCACACCTGTTAAACCAGGCGCTTCCGACAGTCCCTACTGTCTACCGTCTACTTTCAGGAATAAAGATTCATTTGCCGCGTCAATAACTCAATCGGGTCAACGACGTTTAAGGCTTCGCGGACGAAGAAGGCTTCGCCGTGTTCGGTGTTAATCAGCGCGCCGAAGTAACGGTCGCGGGCTTCCATCTCTCGCAGAAAAGCCGGAGTGCTGACGCGCGATTGTGCTTCATTGCTAACAGGATTGTGAAACTGCGAAGCGTGAGCGCGAATCGCTTCCCACTTGCGTTCGCTTTGGTCGGAGATGTCTACGATAAAAGTCGGCGCGACGGTTCGCGGAAAAAGAAAATGGGCGATGCAGTTTGGTCGCCATCTTTCCAGCCCAGCTTCGGAGTCGTATTTGGTCAGTCCGGCGATGTGCATGGCTTCGCGGACAAGCTGGGCGGTGTGAGCGTGGTCAGGATGTGCATCGTCCCAGTGTTGGGTGAAAATTACGCGAGGCCGCAACCGCCGGATCGCGCGCACCAGTTTGACGCGGGATTCTTCGTTCAACCAGATGTGGGCGTCTGGCAATTCCAGGTTTTCGCGGACAGCCAAGCCCAAAATTTCCGCCGCATGTTCGGCTTCCTGCCTGCGAATTTCAGGCGTGCCTCGCGTCCCGGATTCTCCGCGAGTCATATCCAAAATTCCCGTGCGATAACCCATACCAGCGAGTTTTATTAACGTGCCGCCCGCCGATAACTCGACGTCGTCAGGGTGAGCAGCAATAGCCAGAACGTCCAATTGTAAGTTCGTGTGGTCAGCCATAACGGCGCAGAGATTAGCACACGCAAGGTCTTTGGCGGTTTGTTGAGGCTCCGAAAAGTTAATCTGAAAAAGTTCTTGCCAGACAAAATTTGGCTTGCTATCTTCGCCGCCGAGATAAAGAAAACCTTCACGGATCTCAGTTCTGCTCCCCGTCGCAGCACTTACTGTTAGCATCCCTCTAAAAAAATATCGGAAGAAAGTTAGTTCGGCATTTGCGGACGTACCTCTTGAATCACCCGCGTTCGCGACTCGCCTGGCCGTTCGACATTCTTTCCGTGAAACTGATTTTGTATCAGTCGCTGCTTTATCTTCGCCTCATAAAGCAACGAAACAGAACGATTACCCCTGTTTTCAAAAACCGTTTTGGCCATCACTGGCTCTGAAAACCGACTGAACGCGGCTTAGCCGAAGTCTGCTCTGCTGTCGGATGTTTGGCTTTGGACGAGTCAGGGCAAGACATTGTGCTATCAGGTTTGGCTGAGCTTTGTGCTCATGCCGGTGTTCAATTGATTTGAATTCAAGGAAAGGCGATATGTATTTACATTCAAACTTACGTTCCACGAGGCGACTGGCAGCGATTCTATTTCTGGCAATTGCCTGTTTTGCTTACCTGCAACTAAACACGTCAGCGAATGCAACGATGCAGGCGACGCCGACGGTTCAGTGGTTTTCACCACGACTGATTCCACTCGGCAACACCGTGTTTACGGTAAATGGCGCCAACTTCATCAACGGTGCGGTCGTCAAGGTGCAAGATGTGGCCTTGCCTACGGCTTTTGTTTCCTCAACCCAATTGAAGGTAACAAGCAACTTCATGCAATCAGGCAGCGGCAATTTGATGGTTACGAATCCCGGCTCTCCGGGAGTAGCTTCTTCGCCCAGATTATTGGAATGGGGGCAGGGAATCGTCGTTTCGATCACTCCGACAACAGCAACGGTTTCCGTCGGGACCAAGCAACAATTCACAGCTAATGTCGCAAACACATCGAACAAGCAGGTTTACTGGTACGTCAACGGAGGCAGTGCAAACGGAACTATCACTTCAACAGGTTTGTACACCGCTCCGAATGTCGCGCCGGCCAGCCCGGTCACAATCAGAGCGGTGTGCGCCGTCAATAGCGAACGTTCGGCGACTGCGACTGTCACGGTCAGTGGAGGAAGCGTTGAAACGGTTTCGGTTTCGGTTTCGCCAGTTTCTGCAACCGTGCAAACAGGAGCCAGCCAGCAATTCACGGCGACGGTTGCAGGTTCAGCGAATAAAGCTGTTATCTGGCAGGTCAACAACATTACGGGAGGCAATGCGGCTGTCGGCACGATCAACAGCAACGGACTTTATGTTGCACCAGCGGCTGTGCCAGCAGGTTTTGTCATAGTCCGCGCCGTCAGTCAGGCTGATTCAACCAAATCCGGCAGCACTACGGTAACGGTGACTGCTACGGTAAATCCGATTGCTGTAACTGTTACTCCAACTTCGGCTTCGTTGGCGGTCAACGCCACGCAACAGTTCAGCGCCAGCGTTACCGGGACAGCAAATACTGCTGTCACTTGGCAGGTCAACAATGTTGCAGGCGGAAACGCGACCGTCGGAACTATTTCTTCGACCGGTTTGTACGCCGCGCCTGCTCTGGCTCCCGCCGGAGCTATTACCGTCACTGCTGTCAGTCAGGCCGATGGCACAAAGAAAGCCAGCGCCAGTGTTTCCATCATCAGTGTTCCTGTAGCTGATCCACAGACGATTGCCGCCGGGCGCCTGCTGGAACAGTCTACATTCGGGCCGACGCCTCAATTGATTACTCACGTCAAACAGGTCGGAGTTCAGGCGTTTTTGGATGAACAGTTCAGCGCGCCGGAATCTCCGTTACCGAATTACACAGCACAACAAAACTCGGAGTTGACGGAACAGTTTTTCAACAACTTCATTGCGGGGCAGGATCAATTGCGGCAACGAGTGATTTACGCCCTGAGCGAAGTCATAGTCATTTCGCGCAACAAAAACAATTACGCGAACGAACTGGCTCCCTGGTTGCAGATTCTCAGCCGCAACGCTTTCGGAAATTACAAAACCTTGCTGAAGGAAATCACGCTGGACGCGACGATGGGCAAATACCTGGATATGGTCAACAGCACCAAGCCGGGGCCGAACGGAGCCGCCAACGAAAATTATCCGCGCGAGGTAATGCAGTTGTTCAGCATAGGTCTGTACAAGTTGAATCAGGATGGTTCGTATATGTTGGACGCCAACAACCAACCGATTCCAACTTACAGCCAGACGGATATTCGCCAACTGGCTTTGGCATTGACGGGTTGGACTTACAACACTCAGAGCGGGCCGCCTCAATATACAAACCCAAATTATTACCCGGGTCAGATGGTTCCGCTGTCTGCTTATCACGACATGTCATCGAAAACCTTTCTGGGGCAAACACTTCCGGCCAACCAGACCATGCAGAAAGATATTGATGACGTAATTAACGTAATCTTCAACCACCCGAATGTTGCGCCGTTCATCTCGGTCAGAC
>JAGNMH010000737.1 GCA_017991275.1 Acidobacteriota bacterium | reverse complement strand
CAGTTTGCTCAGGTAAGGAAAAGTCAAACGACAAGTCGGGCAATCAGTCTCGAAGAAAACCAGCAGCGCCGGTTTGCCGAATTCATATCGCCGCTCGCCGCCATCCAAACTGCTCAGCGAAAACGGCGGAGCTTGTTGATTGGGTTGCAGCATCTTTTGTGTCCTTTTTCGTTGCCCCGCAAAAAGTAAAACTCCAGCCGGAGCTTATCGCTGCTGGCTGAAGTCGGCAAATGAAAACCATAGCCGATAGCGAAATTCAGTGTAAGAGACAGCCTCGACCAGCCAACACAAGTCCATCAAGCAGTCAGGCCCAAACCAGAATTTTCTGCCGCATATTCTCTATTTGACCTGACCGGTGTTAGAAGTGTTCCGGCAAAATGATGACGGAAGATTCATAGCCTTATACAGGAGCACAAAATGAAGCTAGCCCGGTTTGCACCAAACCAATTGCTTTACCTGCTTTCAGCGGTCGCTCTCACAATTTCAGCGATTGGGCTGAACGATATTGCTTACACACAAGAAAAGCCGCCACCATCGTCGCCGACTTTTCATCATCTGCATCTCAATTCCACAACCCCAGAAACCGCCATCAACTTTTATCTCAAGGCTTTCGACGTGACGAAGCGAACGCAGCTTGCCGGTTTCGATGCTGTCCAAAGCGAAAACATCTTTCTGCTTTTCGACAAAGTGAAACTGGCTCCTGCCGCTGCGCCCGACAGCGCGATCTGGCATTTCGGATGGGGCAGCACTGCCATGGAATCTGATTACGAACGGCACAAAGCCAGCGGCATTGAATTCGCCACGCCGCTGACCCGATTGAATCCATCGTTGCAGTTCGCGTACTTGAAAGCTCCCGACGGCGCGCTGGTTGAAATCAACACCTCCACTACGCGAGCTTTCATTCATACTCATTTGTACAGCGCGGCTCCGCTGTGCGCGGCGGAGTGGTACGTCAAACATCTGGGAGCCGTCAGCCGTTCGCAACGCACAGGAGATTGCAACGTTCCATTTGCCGCTCCGAGCGAACCGCTGGGAGTGATTCGTTCGCCTGCGACGACGGTCAGGTTCGGCGACATCAGCTTGATAATTTACCCGCAGCAACGCCCGACAAAACTGGTCAGTCCACGCGGTCACGTCGTAGATCACATCGCGCTGAGCGTAGCGGATTTGACCGAAACTTTGGATCGGTTGCGAAAAGAAGGCGTCAAAGTTTTGGAAGAACCGCGCCCATTCGGCACCAGCAAATCGCGCGCGGCAATGATCGAAGGACCAGACGCAATTGTAATCGAATTGATCGAAACCAAGTGAGGGAGAGTTTTATGATACTCGTCACCGGCAGCATTTTGGCGAACGCCGACAATCTGGAAGAAATCTTGACGCTGAGCCTGGAGCACGTCAAGCGGTCACGAAACGAGCCGGGCTGTTTGGCGCATGCGGTTCATCAAGACGCTGAAAATCCGCTGCGACTGGTGTTTGTTGAACAATGGGCTGACCGATCTGCGCTGGCTGCTCACTTCGCCGTCCCCGAATCGCGGGCATTTGCCAAAGCTGTCAGGGCGTTAGCTGTCGAACCGCCAACGCTGAATATCTACGAAGCGGAACCTGTTCAGCTTTGAACTCTTTCGATAAAGGAGACTCACCCCAAGTTGAAAAACTCATCTCCCACCGCGTCAATTCAAAAAATCGCCATTGCCAGCTTCATCGGCACGACCATTGAATGGTACGACTTCTTTCTTTACGGAACGGCCAGCGCGTTGATCTTCGGCAAGCTGTTTTTTCCGAACTACGATCCGCTGACGGCGACGCTGGCATCGTTTGGAACTTATGCAGTCGGCTTCATCGCTCGTCCGTTCGGAGGCATCATCTGCGGACATTTCGGCGACCGCGTAGGCCGCAAGTCCATGCTGATTTTCACTTTGCTGTTGATGGGAATAACGACGGCGCTGATCGGCTTGCTGCCGACTTACAATCAGGTCGGCATCTGGGCGCCTGCGCTGTTGATCACCTTGCGACTGATGCAAGGTTTCGCCATTGGCGGCGAATGGGCCGGAGCCGTGTTGATGGCGGTCGAGCATTCTCCCGCCGGGCGACGCGGCTTTTACGGAAGCTGGCCGCACGTAGGCGTTCCCGTTGGCTTGCTGCTTTCCACAGGCGTGCTGGCCGTCATCTCGAAACTGCCCGGAGACGTGTTGTTGTCGTGGGGATGGCGCGTCGCGTTTTTGCTGAGCTTCCTGCTGGTCGGCATTGGCCTGTACATACGAATGGCGATTACCGAACCGCCTGCCTTCACCGAAATCAAAGAAGCGGGCGAAGCGTCCAAAATTCCGATCCTGGATGTGTTGCGCCATCATCCCGGAAACGTGTTGATGGCGATGGGCGCTCGGTTGGTGGAAAACGGAGCCTTTTACATTTACACGGTGTTCATCCTGACGTACGCCACGCTGCCGCGCATAGGCTTTTCCAGTTCGCGCGTGCTCGCGGCCATTTCGCTGGCTGCCTTTCTGGAAATTTTCGCCATCCCCGCGTTCGGCCATCTTTCCGATGAATTTGGCCGCCGCCCTGTCTACCTGTTCGGAGCCATCTTCACCGGCCTGTTCGCCTTTCCGTTTTACTGGTTGGTAGAAACATCAAACGCTACCTGGATGACGCTGGCCATTGTCGCCGCGATGGTCATCGGCCACGCAGCCATGTACGGCCCGCAAGCCAGCTTCTTCGCCGAACTGTTCGGCACACGAGTCCGTTACAGCGGAGCTTCACTTGGTTATCAACTTTCGTCTGTGTTGGCCGGCGGCTTATCGCCCTTGATCGCTACAGGATTGTTGAGGAAATACGGAGCTTCGTGGCCGATTGCGTTGTTTGTGGTGGGAATGGCGGTGGTGACTACAGTTTCGGTTTTGCTGGCAGTTGAGACTGCTCACGGAGAGATTGCTGCAGGAAAGAAAATTGAGACGGAAGTAGGCTGACCTTACCAGCCAAATCCGTACTCCGGCACGGATTGCTTCTGTGTCATTCGTATTCGCCCAGACATGTGCTTATGCGGAGTCTATAGGTTCTGTCAGTGTGGGTAAGTTGTAATCAGAAAGCCTTATCTACGATTTTTTCAAGCCAATCCAGCTTCTTCCAGGCAAGTGCGATTAAAGCAACTCCCATAGCACCTAAGAGCTTACCTCTTTTACCTATCCCTATTTTCTGGAGGCTATACATAGGCCTTTCGAGCATCAGCCAGGTCATTTTATGGACTAACATTAGCAGCGAAAGAAAGCCGAATATCAATGTAGTGCAAATGAAAACAAAGTTACCAGATAGAACAAGGAACGCAAAAACGAAACC
>JAGNMH010000075.1 GCA_017991275.1 Acidobacteriota bacterium | reverse complement strand
GTCAACGCCCAGAGTGTGAAGCTCCATGATTTCGCGGGCGTAGTTTTCGTTCAGACCGCGCGGAGCTTTCTTGATTTTGCCCTGAGCGTTGAGCATCTGTTCTTTTTCCTGCTCAGATATTTTGTCGCCCAAGCGGGCTTGGCGACGTTCCATCGCTTTGGCGACCCGTTCGCGGCGCTGAAGCATTTGAGCATTCGGCGCGGCGCTCATCCAGTTATCCAGGTAAAACAACATGGCTGGGCTTTCCGCAGTCGCCTTCAACAAATCTTCGAATTTACCAAAAACGTGCGGGCGAATGGCGTCGCGCTCATAAGTTGTTGTCAGCACTCGATCAGCGCCTTTTTGCAAAAAGACGTTGAAGTGGTTGAACCAGAAATCGGTCATGACTTCCTGCAACTGCCGCTCGCTGTAGGCTGCACGAAGGATTTTGGCTTGCTGCAACTCCAGCGCGACCTGTTGCGGCTGTTTGTAGCCCATTTCTTTCAGCATTTTCTGGATTTCGCGCCGCTTGGCCTGATTCGATTTTTGTTCTTGCTCGGTTTGACCTGTAGGAGTGTTGGCGCCGTTGGCGAAACCCGGTGCTTCCAGGCCTTTTGATTTCAGAGCCTGCTGAATCACTTGCGGAGGCGGGTAGTAATTGGCCAACTCTGCATTGCTTAGGTGGATGCTTTCGATACCTTTGAGTTTTTGTTCGATTGCGGTGTCGGCAATTCGTTCAGGATGGAGTTGTTCGTCCAGGAACTTTTCCCAGCCAGTTTTCATCACGCGCTCAATGTCACCTGGGCGAGCGCCAAAGGTGATTCGGTCAAGCAAGTGAATCGCTTTCTGTTCCGCGCTCAAATTTTTTGAAGCGGATTGTACGTTTTTAGGTTTGTTCTTTTTGGCGTCTTGGGCAAGCGCCAGCGGTGAACTGAATGCCAGCAGCATAGCCAGTGTGTCTGCTGCAAATCTTGTCATGGTGGCTTTTTTCATGTTTCCTCCCACTGCTTGGTATTGCAAGGTTGATTGCGGTCCGCAGCTTAAATTTCATTCAAGCGAAGGGCAAAAATCAACCGCCAAATTGTTCTTGTTTATTTTACGGTATTAGCACTAACGCCGGGTTAGAGATAAGTGGTGAGTGGTTGGCCGAAGAAACTTGTTGGTGTAAGCAAAAAAAGAACGGCTGCTCAATTGCGTATGGCCTCCCCCAAGAACCATACGCAATCAAACAGCCGCTCTATCTGGAAATCTCTTCAACACTTGACGTCCCCCAACATCTCCTGTCTCAGAGTTTTACCTAAACTGCTGAAGCATTGCTTGTCACTTTACCATTTAGCAATGACTGTGCCATTGAATCCAAAGCTGGAAAAACTTTTTTGCTCGATTGCTAACTCGTTGTAAAACAAAGAGTGTTGATTGTTTTGATTGTTTGGGCAGCTAAATGTTGGCGAAGTCCCTACGAAAAATTATGACGTGAAACGATGCACAGGTATCTCGGAGCTGAACGCTTTTTGACCATTTTGTATTTTCAGCTACGAATTTTGACTAAACCGAACTCCAATCAGAGATATTCAGAAGTAGAAAAGTGTCAGAACGAGTCTTAGACTAACCAGTCGAGGTAGTTTTTGCATATCAATAGCTGGGGCGGGTAAAAATATACGCTCAAACTTTTGAAGTGGTCTGACTGTTTTTAGATCGTTTTTCTCGCGAGCGTATTTTGGTTGATTCGACTCTGCAACGAATTTGAAGCATCAGCTTCATACCCTGTTCAAGGAAAGCCAATCGCCAAATATGTAGCTAGTTTTTTTTGCGGTATCGGTGCGGTGTCGGCTATGAGGAGGCGCGTAATGAGTGTTTGACCGGGGAAACTTCTCGCATAAATAAAAAAAAGAGCGGTTGCTCAATTGCGTATGGCCTCCCCCAAGAACCATACGCAATCAAACAACCGCTCTTATCTGGAAAACCTCTTCAACACTTGACGTCCCCCAACATCTCCTGTTTCAGAGTTTTACCTAAACTGCTGAAGCATTGCTTGTCACTTACCATTTAGCAATGACTGTGCCATTGAATCCAAGTACACAAAAACTTACCTGATTGCCCACTAAACCATTGAAAAATAAAGAGTATTTTCTTTCTTAGATAGTTCGTTTGCTAAATGGTACCCATTTCATTTTGGAATTTACGAAGCGAAACAATGCACAGTGAGTCACCTGTTGAATGCTTTTTTAGCATTCAAGTTTGTGGATGGCATCCAGTCGCTGATTCAGTAAAACTTGTATGTCAAAAAGGTGCATAAGGAGTCTGAGCCTGGTTGCTCGAAGCAGTTTTTACATAGCCCATCAATCTTTGGTGGCGATAATTTCCCGGCCTTTGTCTTTAGGGCAGCGCCTGTCCAAATTCGCAGTGTTCGATCAATGGACACTGATTGCATTTTGGGTTTCGTGGATGGCAGATGCGTCTGCCGTGAAAGATCAAATTGATGTGCAACGAGTAGTGTTTTTTTGGTGGGATCAGTTTTTCGATCATTTGGTGGGCCGATTCGTCGCTGATTTTTTCAGGTAACAATCCCATGCGACGCAGAATTCTGAAAATATGTGTGTCCATTGGAAAGACAGATTGTTTGCAGCAGAACAATAAAACACAGGCGGCGGTTTTCGGCCCAATGCCTTTCAGCGAAAGCAAGAAATGGCGCGCTTCGTCAATTGAGACTGTCTTCAAAAAGGACAAGTCCAGGTTCCCGCGCCGGGTCAAGATGTCGTTCAAGATGTTTTTGATGACTACGGATTTGACGTTGGCCAGACCGCCGGATTTTATTGCAGCGGCGATGCTTGCTGGTCGCGCTCGCCTTGCCCGTTCCCAGTCAGGAAAGCGTGCCTTTAAGCTGGCAAATGCTCTGTGGCTGTTTATGTTGGTTGTGGACTGGGAAAGGATCGTGTTGATGAGTTCGTCCAGCGGGTCTTCGTGGCTGTCATTGCGGGGGACGCCATAAGTTGCTTCCAGATTTTGGGTTATGAATTTGAACTGCCGTCGTTTTTCGGCCAGCTCCCGGGCGGAGATTTTGCGATTCATCAGGGCAACGACCAGCGCAACGTGAATTCATATCGTTTGTCGCCGCCTTTCTGACTGTCGTCAATGCGGACAATTGTCGTGTAACCGTTGACCGCCGAAGGTTGCTGGACAACTTCAACCTGTCCTCGGCCAGTAATCCAGATCAGCTTTACTTCGACGGGTGAGCGAGGAACGGCGGCGCTGAACGAAGCGCGTATTTCGCGTGGCATGTTGCCGCCTATGTGACGAACCGATGCGCTGGAGCCTGAAATAATGACTTCGTCCACTCCGTCAACAATGCCGCTCCAGGCAATGGTTCCATAACGAAGCGAAGTCGAATCCAGACGAGCCTGTTCGGAACGGGCGCGACGTTCGGCTTCGGATCGGCGCATTTCTTCCAGCCGTTTTTCGTAAGCCTCGGTTTCTCGTTTCAGTTTTTCTTCGGCGGCGGATCGCAACGCGGCTTCTTCTTCGCGTTGCTTGGCTGCCATTTGTTCGCGGCGCAATCGCTCAGCCTCGTGTGCGGCATCAGGCACAGCAACAGGTTGATTTTGGCGAGTTTCGACAGAGGTTTGCTGGCTTTCTTGAAGCTGACGGCGCATCGCTTCATTCAGCAATTTCGCTTCGGCCAGATTGAGTTTGATCGGTTCGGAATTCGCGCTGGGTTTGACCTGCAAATTATTGACAACTGATTTGACTCCAACCACCAGACGGACAACGTTTTCGGCTCCGTCTTTTTCGGGTTGATGTTCGGCGCTGCCGTTGAGCGTTACCACGCCATCTTTGACTTCAAAAGTGTAGCGTCCGAAACCGATTGGGTTATAAGCCGCCAACGCCGTTTTGACGGATTCAAACAGCGCCTGATCTTCGCTGCCAACGGGCGATGGCATCGGCGACGGTTCCAGATTCGGATCGGACATTGCCGCCATTGCAGCCGGGACCTGAGCGGCGGCGGCATTAGCGGCCTGAATCACATCGCGTCGCTGCTGACGCCACAACAGCCATCCGACGATCAATGCCAACAGTAACAATGTTAAACCGACCGCAATCAATGAAAGTTGCGCGCGAGTAAGCAGCGGGAATCGGCGCTGTTCATCGTTTGGCGACATCAGCACGAAATTATGCGGAGGAGCGAATTCGGTTTCGTCGTAATAATCGTTGTTTTGTCGCAGAGCATTTACGGGAATGATTGTCGTTGCGGGGTGGTCGGGAAGATTGTCGCTTTCGTGGTTTATCGCCGCCGAGGTGACGGCGGCGATATTCGCTGCTGTTGCAACGATGGTGGCCGGATTCACTTCCAATTTTCCTGCCGAATTTGTACGAACCGTGCCGCAGCGCGGGCAGGTTTTCATAAACGACACCATCGTAATGCCACAACCGGCGCAATAGATTGATTCGTTTGCCATCGTCAGTCTCCTGAAGTCTCCAGAAAATTACGCCCTTGAAGTTTGAACTTGTCGCAGACGTTTGTTGAAAATCCGATTACTCAATGCACAGGCGGCACCGGAAAATCGCTGTTCAAACAAGCTTTTGATTGAGCTTTAGGGGAAGTTTTTGACCAGCGTCAATATAGCTCGCAAGCTCCGAATGGCGCAAGCAAAGCTTTTAGCGGCAACGAAATCGCTTTAATTCAGTTCCTTGATTTCACTTTAGGCGCGCCAGATAATCCGCGCCTGTTTTCCCAACTGCAACATCTACTCGGAAGGAGCACCATCAATCATGTTTGAAAGCATTCTGTTAGAACGGCGCGGACGTGTCGCGCTAATCACCATCAATCGCCCGGACAAGTTGAACGCGTTGAACATCAAAACCCGCGAAGAACTGGCCAACGCGCTGGACGAGCTTCGCGTTGACGAAGAAATTCGGGTCGTTGTGTTGACCGGCGCGGGCGAAAAAGCCTTTGTTGCAGGAGCCGACATCAACGAATTTGCAGGACGCACCGCAGTTCAGCAACGCGCGGTAATGAAGGCTCGCAACATCTTTGTTACAGCCGAAGATTTTCCGAAGCCGCTGATTGCGATGATCAATGGCTTCTGTCTTGGCGGAGGTTGCGAACTGGCGCTTTCCTGTGACATTCGCATGGCTGGCGAAAAAGCGCGCTTCGGTCAGCCTGAAATCAACCTGGGAATCATTCCCGGCGGAGGTGGAACTCAGCGACTGACCCGATTGGTCGGCGAAGGCAAAGCGATGCAAATGATTTTGTCCGGCGAAATGATTGACGCTCAGGAAGCATTGCGGCTGGGATTGGTCAACGAAGTTCATCCGATTGCAGAACTTGAAGCCAGAACCATGGAACTGGCCAACAAGATTGCCGAAAAAAGCCCTGTTGCTCTGGCAATGGCTAAAACTGCGGTCAAAGCCGCCGCTCGAACAACGCTTCGGGCCGGTCTGGATCAGGAAATAGACCTTTTCGCCTTGTGCTTTTCCAGCGAGGATAAGGAAGAAGGCGTTCGGGCGTTTCTGGAAAAGCGCAAACCAGAATTCAAAGGACGATGAGCTAAGCGCCGGAACCTTTTGTGACCTTCAAGCTCGATAAGTGACGGCACGCGACTCAGGCAGAGTCGAATTGGGCTAAAAAAAGCCGTGAATCATCGTTGGCTGTCACAAATCGGCGGAACGGCGATTGCCATAAAAGCCAGGTCTGACTTGGCCAGCTTGGCTGACCTGGAAGATAAAAAATCATCTTTGTGGGGCACAACAGACTCCAAAGCGGACGTCCGCAAAAAACTAAACTAGCAGGAGTAGACCAAAACCTATGTTCAAAAGCCGATTTTTCAAACTCACTTTGATTGTGATGGCATTTGTCATCGTATTTTCGACAAAGGGGCTGACCGTTCAGGCTCGCCCGGATTACCTGAAAAAGTACGTCGCCGATCCGCTGTCGAAAGTTGAATTACGAAATTGCGCGTTGTGCCACGTCAACCCCGCAGGCGGAGGGCCGCGCAACGAATTCGGCAAAGCCTTTGCTGCCGCCGGATTGGAATTTACGGCCGAGCTGCGCCAGAAATTTCCGCAGAACTTCCGTTCCGATCAAGAAGCTCAACCGCCCGTCAGTTTCGTCTCCGATTCCGAAGCCGTGGTTGAAATCAACGGCAAGAAATTCGTCATAAACACTAAAACAAAAACCGTCAAGGAAATGACTTCCGGCGAAAAAGCGCCAACTCAGGTGGCCGCCGTGCCAACGCCAAGTGTGGAAAAACACGACACTCCGTCGAATGTTTATCGCCAGGCTGACGTCAGATTGATCAATTTGCCGACGGCCATGCCGATTGCAAAAGGTTCGTTGTGGACTGACTTCACTCATCGTTTTCCGTTCGGTGAACCCACCGATACAAAACAGTTGTTCGGTTTGGACACGATTGCCGCGCCTTCATTCGGATTCATATACGGAGTGACCGATCGCGTTCATGTCGGCGTTTATCGTTCACCGTCGAATCTTGGCCGTCCGATACAGCTTTCTGTCGGAGCCAGTTTGCTGGATGAGCAAAAAGGCGACCCAGTTTCGGTCATGGCTCGCGTTGGGTTGGAAGGCCGCGACAATTTCCAGCGCAACTTTGCCGGAAGCTTTGAATTGACACTGGCTCGCAGCATTACCAACCAGGCTCAGATTTATGTCGTGCCAACGGTTACGGTTGGAGATCGCCCGATTGGTTATGCGCCTGAACAGAATCTGCCGGGCGAAACGGCTGCCGCGCTGGGAGCCGGTCTGGCGGTTAATGTTCGCCCGACGGTCGCGCTATTGAGCGAGTTCAATATGCGGTTGAATGAAGCTTCGCGCTACAACGACCCGGATTCCGGGATTGGCATGCACCGTCCGGTATTTGGTTTTGCTGTTCAAAAAGTTAGTGAATCACGCCGTCACTCGTTTACGCTGAGCTTCACGAATGGTTATGGCACAACAATGTCCCAACGTTCTATGACTCGTGGATTGATTGGCGCTGATGATACCTGGCGCGGGCTGACGATTGGTTTCAATTTGTCGCGCCGGTTGTTCTAAAGCTCCGGGGCAGTGCCGCGCGCGTCAGCAAGCGGGTAAAACTAAAAAAAGGGCAGGTCGTTTTGGCGATCTGCCCTTTTGGTGTCTATGGTGAGATGTCTATCCGGTTTCGTCGTCCATCGTGGACATGGCTCTTGAACTTAGTCGCAGTTTGTAGACAGGTAAATTTACGCGGCGAGTTCCAAGCCTGTCTGGCCAGTGGCGTCGAATTTGTCAGGAATCAGATCGCCGGTGAAAACTTCCACTCCGGCTTTGATCAGGCAAATCACTGGAAGCAAATCCAGGACAACCGCTAAACTGCCCAAAACATAACCTTTACGACGTAAGACCGTCGGTGCGGCTGCAATCACAAAGGCGTAACCAACAATTGGCGCAACTTTTAACGCCCTCCACAAAACTACTCCTGCTTTTTTATTGAATCTTTGCATCACTATCACTCCTTGAATTTCTTGTTTGGTATTTTGTTTTTATTAGGGGTAGGAGCATCGGACAGTGAAGTACACAGCAAGCACGATGCCACAGATTACTGTGAGCAGAAAAATGGCTGCTGGCTTTTCAGTCAAGAGTGTTATGGCTGTCTTAAATCTTCTTTCAACGCTTCGACTTCGTTCTCAGATTTGGCGAGAAACGGTATACTGCGCGCCTGATTCCAGCAGTCTTATCAACCTTACGAGTTTACAAGCATCTATCAAGGAGAGCGCAACCATGTTTCGTTTGTTGCCCAAAGAAGAAAAATACTTCGATATGTTCAACAACCTGGCCTCGCAATTGAACGAAAGCGCCAGATTGTTGCAAAAACTGTTTGCAGATTTTGATAACCGTATCGCTTACGCCGAACAGATCAAAGCGCTGGAAATCAAATGCGACGACATCACTCACGACATTGTCAAAAAACTCAATCAGACTTTCATCACTCCGATTGACCGCGAAGACATTCACGCGCTGGCCAGCGGTCTGGACGACGTAGTTGACGCCATCGAATACACCGCCAAGCGCATAATTCTGTATCACGTTCCGCAATCAACCGAACACGCGCGCAAAATGACAGACGTGCTTGTTCGCCTGACAGCCAAAATCCAGCATGCTGTGGCGGCAATTGGCAACAACGGTGAACAGGTTTTGGCCGATTGCGTAGACATCCACACGCTGGAAAGCGAAGGCGATTCTTATCACCACGAAGCCGTTGAAAAACTCTTTGCCGAGGAAAAAGACCCCATCACCATCATCAAGATGAAAGAGATTTACGAGAAAATGGAGCGGATGATTGATAAGTGTGAAGACGCCGCCAATGTGCTGGAAGCTATCGTGCTCAAGAATGCCTGAGGCGTAGGCAAAATCGGTTCATCTAATTTTCAAAAACAATTCGCCAAAGATTTCATAAACAGAGGTGTGTATGGACAGTACTTTTGTGCTTGTCGCTTTTATTGTTGTTCTAGCTTTAGCCTTTGATTACACCAACGGTTTTCATGATGCCGCCAATTCAATCGCCACAGTCGTTTCGACCCGCGTATTGACTCCTGGCCAGGCAGTCTTGTTTGCAGCTTTCTTCAATTTCATAGCTTTCTTTTTCGCAACTCACGCCGTCGCCAAAACTGTATCCAGCGGCCTGGTTGACGCCACGCAAATCAACGAATGGGTGGTGCTGGCCGGATTGGTTGGAGCGGTTATATGGAACCTGATTACCTGGTATCTGGGATTGCCAACCAGTTCTTCGCACGCGCTGATTGGCGGTTATGCCGGAGCAGCCATCGCCAAATCCGGGTTTCAAGCTCTGATTTTCAACACTAAATGGCCAAAGGGCTGGTTCGGCACATTGTCGTTCATCGTAATTTCACCTGCGGTAGGCTTGCTGGCCGGAATGTTTTTGATGGTTGTGGTCTTTTGGTCTTTTCGGAGCTTTGCGCCGTCACGAGTGGACAAACTTTTCCGAATTTTGCAGTTGGTTTCATCGTCGCTGTTCAGTTTTTCGCACGGAACCAACGATGCTCAGAAAACCATGGGAATTATCATGGCCGCACTGGTTGCCGGAGGTTATGTTGATCCGAAAGGAGACATTCCTTACTGGGTTGGGCTGTCAGCCTTTTTAGCAATCGGCCTGGGGACAATGTCAGGAGGTTGGCGCATCGTGAAAACTATGGGATCGAAAATCACCAAGCTGAAACCCGTCGGCGGATTCTGCGCTGAAACAGGCGGGGCGGGAGCCATTTTGTTGGCGTCGCATTATGGTATTCCGGTTTCAACGACTCACACGATTACAGGCGCGATTGTCGGAGTCGGAGCTACCAATCGTCTGTCCGCTGTGCGCTGGGGAGTCGCAGGCAGGATAGTTTGGGCCTGGTTGATTACCATTCCGGCGGCTGCGGGAATCGCGGCATTGACGTATGGAATAATCTCGCTGTTCAGGTAATCACACTGTCTAAGTCAGAAAAAAGAAACGACGAATAATCACGAATGAGCGAGAAGTTGAAATTCAAATTGCTCATTCACCGTTTGGAGTCATTTGCGGAAATTTGTATTTATCCGTAGTTGAGTTTCTTCTCAGCGATAAATCTTCTGATAAGCCAAATAATGGCTGGTCACTTTGAAAACATAATCCTTGGTTTCCCTCTTCAACACTTCCACCACAAACCGGTCGAGTTCTGAATTTCCGGCTCGCGCTATCCAGCGACGAACGGAATCTTCGCCTCCGTTGTAAGCTGCCGCCACGGCCTGCGGTGAATGAAACTCATCGAACAGGTTTTTCATGTATTGCGAACCGAACAACACCGCGGTGTCCGGGTTGTACAGGTCGTCCTGCTCAAAATCGCGCAGGCCTAATTGCGCGGCAATTTGTTCCGCCGTCAACGCTATGAACTGCGTCAACCCACGGGCCGCTGCATTGCTCTTAACGCGAGGGTTGTAGCTGCTTTCCTGCCGCGCGATTGAAAGCACGAATCGTGGATCAACTCCGCGCGGTTTGGCGTGACGAGCCAGCGAATCGCGGAAAGGCATTGGGTAAATTACTTCGGCGATTTCGCGCGGCAATAATTCCAGCCGGTAATCTTCTGGTAAAGCCGACAGCGTCGGTTCGCCTAATTCATAGCTGCGTTTGGCGCATTCGCCGCGCGAACAGTAATAAGCAATCGTCGCCCTGTTTGCGCCGGTTTCTGCCAATTCCGCTGCGCCTTCGTCGAACAAACCCAGAAACAGCAATTCATTGGCAATGGTTTGATGGCTGGTTCCGCTGGCCGCAGTTTCCCCGCTGCCAAGCGGAGCCGCTCGACCTGAAGCGGTAAAGGCAATGTTTGAAACCTGATAGCCACGCAGTTTCGTGTACGAATTTTTCAAAATTGCCATCATCTCGCCACCAGTGGCCTGGTCTACGGAAAGCCGCAACGCCTGGTTTGCTGAGCTTTTGGCTGCCGCTGCATTGCCTTGAGAATTTGCCGAACGCGCCAGAGTCAAAAACTTTTCCCGCTGGGCGGCAATCAAATTTTTCGCCCGCAGGTTTTGCCCTAACGCTCGCAACCGTTCGCTGGCTCGCCAACCGTAATAACCTGTGGCTCCGGCGCGGACTTCTGGCATGGCCAGATACTCGTTGATGGCTTCGTCAAATCGGCCAAGCTTTTCCAGGCAATAAGCGCGCATAAACGCGACTTCAGGCTGATTGGTTGTGGCAATCAAACCGCGAACGTTCAGATTTCTGGTTTTCAGCGAAGAGAATTCGGCCAGCGCCGCCGAATAATTTTCCTGGCTCAGCCGAATCAGCGCCTGTTTGAAATGCGAAGTCACCGAAGCAAACCCATCGTTCAGCGCCATTCCTCGTGCCGTCCATTTCAAAGCTTCGTCGTTGCGCCCGGCTGTTCGCAAAGTGTCAATCGCGTTCAAGTGGGCGTAGCCGACATACTCACTTTTCGGGTAAGCGCGCAGAAATTCTTCATAACGAGCAATCGCTCCCGCCACGTCGCCCAGGTATTGGCGGCAATGACCAACGTAATAAAACCCAAGCTCGCCGTCGGGTGTTGCGGGAAATTCCTTGCCGACTTGTTCGTACCATTTCGCGGCTTCAGTGAAGTTGTCTTCCAGAAAATATCCGCGACCGAGGTTGAACAAAACCTCTGACCGTTTTGTGCTATTTGAAAACTGGGTGATAACCGCCAGCCAATGTATGCGTGCATCGGCGAAATAACGGTTGAAATGATAGAGCCGCGCCCGTCGCAGATGGGCTTCTTCGCTGAGCAAAGCGTGCCCAGCTTCATCCAGGCGATCCAATCCAAGCGCCGCTTGCAGCGCGGTGTCATCCTGAGAAGTCCCGGCCAGGGCCGATTCAAAAGTCGCCCGCGCCGCGTCGTTTTGACCGGACGCGGCCTGGGCTTGGCCGATCAGCGCCAGATGTTCTCGCCTGGCGGCGGCAGAGCCTCTGAGCAAATTGACAACCGATTGGTACTGACCTGACCTGAAATAACTTTCGGCCAGCCGCGTCACGGCGCGATCTTTCCACAGATGATCGGCGAACTGCGAAATCATTTTTTGCAGCAATCGTTGCTCTTCTTTGGAGTTGCCGACGATTCGGGCGATCTCTGCTTGATGCCACAGCGCGTAACCGGCCAGCGGAGAATTGTGAGTAACCACCGATTTCAAAAACTGATTGGCTTCTTCCAGGCCTGAATCTCGCCGCATCAGCAAACGAGCCAGCAGGTAATCGTAGTTGTTTTTGGCAAAAGCCTCCGGCGAAGTCCTCATCATTTCGCGCAGCAAATTTTCTGCCGTCCGTGTGTCATCACGGTCAAGCGCGGTTCGAAGTAGTTGATGCTGCTGCGGACGTATCTGGGCAGTCGCGGCTGAGCAAGCAAGGGAGGTTAGGAAAAGGAAAAGCAGAAAAATTCTATTCAACATCATTATCATTTTACCCGGCTGGTTTTGCGTTTGATGAAATCCATCATCACGTATTCGCCCAGGCTCAAACTGGTCGTGAAGTAAGCCTTGCCGTGAGCGATTTCGGCCATCTGTTTGACGAACTCGACCAGGTAATAATCGTCCGTCAGCATGAACGTGTTGACGATGATACCCGATTTTCGGCAAGCGGCGACTTCGGCCAGGGTGGCTTCGATAATCATCGGGTCAAGCCCCATGGAGTTTTTGTACAACCGGCGACCGCCTTCGCTTTTCTTTTTCGGCGTGTGCGGATGGCGGCCAAAGTCCTCGTCCACAAACAGCGCCGAAGGTTTGCCGTCGGTGATCATAATGATCTGGCGCATGTCTTTGCGTTCGGCCATCAACAACCGCCGAGCCAATTTCAAGCCTTCGCAAGTGTTGGTGTGATAAGGACCGACCTGCACGCTGGCCAGTTTGGCAAGCGGAACTTCTTCGGCGGAATCGTGGAAAAGCACCAGCTTCAGCGAATCGCCCGGGTAC
>JAGNMH010000736.1 GCA_017991275.1 Acidobacteriota bacterium | reverse complement strand
TGCCGTGCATGTCCCAGCCCCAGTGATAAAGCTGAACAAAACGAGTTCCGCGTTCGACCAGTCGCCGAGCCAGCAAACAATTGTTCGCAAACGAAGTCTGCCCTGGCCGCGTGCCGTAAGCTTCGTGGACTTTGGCAGGTTCTTTGGCGATGTCGGTCAGTTCTGGAACGCTGGTCTGCATTCGATAAGCCATTTCGTAAGCCGCAATGCGCGTGTCAATTTCTGGGTCGCCGATGGCCTGGCGGTTGATCTGATTCAAGTCTCGAATCGCGTCCAGCGATTGGCGGCGAACGTCGCTGCTGATGCCTTCGGGGTTGTTGACGAACAAGACGGGTTCGCCTTTCGAGCGGAACTCAACGCCTTGATGAACAGTTGGCAAAAACCCGCTTCCCCAGCAGCTCTTGCCGCCGTCGGGATTGTTTTCGCCCGAAAGCAGCACGACGAAACCCGGCAGGTCTTTGTTTTCGCTGCCCAGTCCGTAACTCAGCCAAGCGCCCATGCTCGGACGACCGGGAATCTGATGGCCGGTCGCCAACAAAATCTGCGCCGGAGCGTGATTGAACTGCGACGTTTTCATCGAACGAATGATGGCAATGTCATCCGCATGCCGAGCCAGGTTAGGAATCAGATTGCACATTTCCTGACCGGACTTGCCGTACTTTTTGAACTCGAACGGCGTGCCCAACAGGTTCGGTCTGCCTTGAATGAAAGCGAAGCGTTCGCCTTGAATGAACTCTTCGGGAATCGGCTGGCCGTCGTGTTTTTGCAGCACCGGTTTGTAATCGAACATATCCAACTGCGAAGGCGCTCCGGCCATAAACAGATAGATGACTCTTTTGGCTTTGGGCGCAATCGCGCTGACTGACGACGCCAAAAGTTGTTCGTTCATCAACGAGCCAAGCGCCATCGAACCGATGCCGAAGCTGGCGGCTTGTTTGAAAAAGTGGCGGCGAGTCGCGTCTTGGAGTAATTCGTTCGATTGATTCTTCATTGAAGTTCCTTTCAATGCGTTCAGTTAACTCAGCGGAATTTTCTTCGTAGCCATCAAAACCATTGCCGCAAGGGACAACAGCAGAAATCCAAGACTGAGCACAATCCCGGCTCCGCTGGTGATTGCGCCGGTGAGCGCGCGTTTGCGCGTCACTGGCCAGTCTTCGTCGCTTTGTCCTTCGCGGGATAATAGCCGCAAAATTTCGATGCCTTTCCACAACACAGCGCCAGCCAGAACGATTGGGCAAACAAAGAATCCCAGCGGAATTGGCGCTCCGACAATCGCCAGAATGATGACGGCGATGCCGAGATACTTGTAATACTTCGCGCTGTCATATCGAAGAATGAACAGCCCGACGCCGACACCGATGCCGCCGCCCAGCAAGCCTATGCCGCAACCGGTTGTCAGAGCATAAACCAAAGCTGTAATACCAAATCCTTTGACGAAGCGTGCGGCATTGACGGCTTCGATATAAGCGGCAGAGGCGGGATGAGCTTCCGGTGAAGCGTCAGCAAAACTGAGAGGCGGAGTGAAGTCATCTGACATCGAATTTTCCTCTAAAGAGGGCAAGCAATATGCTTGCCCTCTTTGCTTAATCTGCTGGTTACGAAAGTCTGGTAATTACAACTTCCTGATCCAGATATTACGGAAACGCATCGGATTGCCGTGATCCTGCAATTTGATTGGGCCTGTCAGGCCATGCGGGATGTAAGCAGGCGCGCGGTCGTGCCAGGTTTCGCCGAAAATTTCGACGTTGTTTTGCACCAGCACTCCGTTGTGGAAGACCGTTACGCGAGCGCGCCGAGTGACGTTGCCGATTTCATCAAAGCGCGGAGCGGAAAAGATGATGTCGTAAGTTTGCCATTCGCCCGGTTTGCGCGAAGCGTTGACCAGCGGCGCGTGCTGTTTGTAAACGGACGCAGCCTGACCGTGGAAGTAGGTCGGGTTTTGATACGAATCCAGCACTTGAATTTCGTAACGTCCCATAAAAAACACGCCGCTGTTGCCGCGTCCCTGACTGTCGCCTTTGACTTCGGCGGGCGTCGCCCATTCGATGTGCAACTGGCAATCGCCGAATTCTTCTTTGGTGGCGATGTCGCCAGTGCGCGGAGCAACCTGTATGTATCCATCTTGAACCAGCCATTTGGCGTCGCTGCCGTCGCGCAAACTCTTCCAGGCGGAAAGGTCTTTGCCATCAAAAAGAACAACCGCATCCGAAGGCGGATCGCTCGCTTTTGCGCCTGGAGTGACGACGCGCGGTTCCTTTTTGGGTGCTGACTGTGCGTCACGGAGCAAGCCCATTTCAATAGCTTTCTTCCGCACTTCTTCGACTTGTTGCGGCGTGTATTGAGGTGGTTGTTGCTGCTGAGCGCGACTGACGCCAACCATTGCTGCCGCGGCAATAAAAGCTGCGGTAATGGTGAAAATTGCCTGCTTCAGAAGTTTTGACACTGGTAGTTTCATAAGGTGATTTGCTCCTTGTTGGTTTCGGGAAAAGTAGTGGTGAGTTTCAAGATTGGTAATCCTCGTCGGCATTTTTTTGCTGGCTTTGCCTGAAGCTGCAGTTTTTCTTTGAGAAGACGATTTTCGATTTGCAACATCAGCTTTTCTCGTTCGCTGGCTTCGCGTTCAGTCAGGTGACGTAGCTGATCTTGTGTGCGCTGAAGTTCGTGAGCCAGAACTGTGACCATATTGGTCAGGCGTTTGACCTCTTCTTCCTGGTCTTTTTGTCGCTTCTCCTGACGCTCCTGGCGCTGAAGGATCGAAAGTGCGTTGAGGATAAAATCAGATAGACGTTTCCACATTGAACATCACCTCTAGTTGAGAAAGCATCGCGCGAGTTTCAGCCTGAAGTTGCAATGTTTCGGCTTCGTATTGATCCATCCGTTTGAAGGAAGCGTCCATTTCTCTCAGCCCGGCTTCGAGCAGAGCATTGAATTGCTCTGCCTCGGACTTGGTCATTTCCAGCTTGATTGTTTCCTGCATTGCGTTACCTCCATTGCGATTCTAAATCATCAGCGCGGGCAAAAGCAGTCGTGCTTATTGCTTGGTCAAGGTCTCATCCAGATTTAGCAAAACATTTGCCACCAACGTCCACGCGGCCATTTCCGGCGCAGGTAATTCGCGGGCTTCGCCTTTCATAATTTGATCGGCAGTTTGCGGAGCCGCTTTGTAATTCGCCAGTTGCTGGTTGTAGAGAGCCGTCAACCGGTCAAGCTCCGCCGATTTTGCGTGGCGACCGGTGCAGAGCCGGAAGCCGTAATCCAGTCGGGTTTTTGTGTCGCCTTCGATTTCCAGAAACATTCGTTTGGCCAGCGCGCGCGCCATTTCCATGGCTGCGTCGTCGTTGAGC